>JAPDIG010000006.1:16053-44971 GCA_025966525.1 Candidatus Methanophagales archaeon
CACCTTCCTTCCCTATCTCCTTCTACGGCGTCTTCGGCTCTCTTGCCAGCGCTTTCTCTGCGAATACCACTATCCACCGCTGCTGCGTTCTCCAGCACTTCTTTTGCTTCCTCAGGGCTTGCTCGATATAACTTATCCAAAGTCCGCCATAAGTCCTCACCATTGAAATCCTCCGGTTCCACAGCTCACTTTCTGCCGTGGATCCACGTCCACAATCCTATCTTCGCTAAGTTTATCTCTCTGCATACAGCAGATGCTATGCCGAGAAGGTCCAAGATTTTACTGGTATAGCGCCCTCCGTCTTCTTTGCATCACTAATTCTATGGGAAGCACCGCTTTAACTCTCCACTGCGCCATTAAAACAGTACTTCATAAATTTAAATTTAGAATAAAACTATATCTAAATGTGCGGAATATAGGATATATACAAAGCAGTTAAAAATGATACGCAAAAGATATCGAGCGTTTGGACGTGGACGCGATTAGACATTAAAAATGCCATCTCTAACCTTCTACGGCGGCGTGAATGAAATCGGCGGCAACAAGATTCTGTTAGAAGCAGAAGGCACAAAAATCTTTCTCGATTTCGGTATGAGCTTTAAAATCGCAAACACCTACTTTGCCGAGTTCTTAAATCCAAGAAAATGCTCTGCTTTAGCCGACTTCTTCGAATTTGGTCTTCTTCCTGATATCAAAGGCATTTACAGAGCAGATTACCTCAAGCACATGGACCGTCCAGAAGAAGAGAAAAGCATAGATGCTGTTTTTCTTACCCATGCGCATGCTGATCATGCACAATATATTCATTTTTTGAGGACTGATATTCCTATCTACTGTACAAAAGCAACAAAAATCATTCTCCAATCCATGGAAGAAACGGGAAGAAATCCTTTCTCTGATTTAATTACTGCCTGCGACGCTTTTACCTTCTACACGAACAAAAAAGGAAGGTTTAGCAGAGTTACACGTAAAAATACTGATTTTGTACACGAGCGAAATTTTCATGTGATGGAACCAGAGGAAAAAGTTAAAATTGGTTCGTTAGAGGTTGAAATGGTTCCAGTAGATCATTCTCTACCCGGAGCATGTGGATACATCGTTTTTTCTGCTGAAGGAAGTTTAGTTTATACTGGAGATATTCGTTTTCATGGCACCAATGCGGAGTTAAGTAAAAAATTCGTTGAGAAAGCAAAAGCTGCCGAGCCAAAATGGCTATTATCCGAAGGCACAAGGATTGATAATGCAGAAAAGGACAGCGAAGAAGGAGTAAAAAACGAAATCACACAGTTGATTTCCAGGGCAAAGGGTTTGGTCTTTGTTGAACATCCAATGAGAGACCTGGATAGAGTGAATACTATTTTTGAAGCTGCCGAAACAAATAAGCGAGAATTTGTTGTGCCCTTAAAACTTGCACACCTTATCGAAGCGATGGGTGATTTATGTCCTTTCTCTCTACGTGACGTGAAGATTTTAGTTCCTAAGAAGGGTTGGGGTTTAATTGACAGGGACGGAATTGATCGTGAATTGATCGAGCAGGATTATGCAAATTGGGAAAAAGAATTTATCAATAGAGAAAATGCAGTAACCTGCAAAGCGTTGCAGAAAAAACCAGAGAATTATGTGGTCTCCATGAACCTCTGGGAGATAAATCAACTTACAGATATCCAACCAAAAGGGGCTATCTGGATAAAATCCTCCTGTGAACCATTCTGTGAGGAGATGGAATTAGATGAAGAAAGAAAAAGGAACTGGTTAGAACATTTTGGAATTGAAGAATATTCGGCTCATGCTTCTGGACATGCTTCTGGACCTGAAATAAAAGCAATGGTTGAAGAAATAAATCCCGAAAGAGTTTATCCCGTTCATACCGAGCACCCGGAGATGTTTAAGGACTTTTCAAAGGATATACATGTGGAAGTAATCAAACTTTTTAGAGAACATTATTTATGTACCTGAAACAATTAATTATTTCAGGTCAGCCTAAAAATTTGGAGGGAGGATATAAATGAAAGAACAAGTAAAAAAAATCAAGGGTCTCATAGCAGTGCTTTTTGCCGTGGTCTTCTTATCACTCCTTGCAACAGCTTCAGCTTACGCTGCCGAGGGTCCTGCCGTTATGATCACAAATTACGAAGTGGAACCTGAGGTCCTGATGCCTGGCGACACAGGCACTATTACCGTAACAATACAAAATATGGGCGTACTATCAACAGAAACTGAAACTAAGACCATGACGACCATGTACACAACGGCTACTAAAACAACATCGACGGTAAGTGCAGAAATCGAAACCATACGGCTGAGCAGCAGAAGCAGGGACATAGAATGGTTTCGAGAAGGTTTTCAACGCTCTGAATACTATAACGTAGGTGCTTTAGGGTCTGGTGAAAGCATAAGCATTTCCTTACCCATAAAAGCTGCTGCCTATGCCCAAGACGGCACTTACTTCCCCGAAGTATGCATAGAAGTGGAAAATGGCGAAAATGTGCGATTTCCCGTCCCTGTGAAAGTAGATAGCAGTGAAGTGGAAATATTTGAGCAGGATATCCCCTCTGAGATTTCGCTCAGCGAATCGAAGGAGATAGTGATAGTGGTGGCGAATAACAGACCCAATTCAGTGAGCGGTGTGAATGTGCGCGTGAAATCAAAGAGTGATGGGTTAGAATTCACACCAGAGCGAATATTTATAGGTGACTTAGAAGCGTATGGAAAGAAGGAGGTGAATTTCACTCTTACTTCTTTTGTTGCAGGAAATAAAGAGTTCTCTTTTGATGCCACCTACAAGAATGGCATCAATTCACATCAAAATGAACTTAAATCATCTATATTGGTTAAGAGTATCGCAGATGTAAAGCTTATCCTGGTAAATGCGCCAGAGTCTGTTTTAAAAGGCGAAGTTGCAAAGATAGACTTTGACGTGGCTAACGGGATGGCGAAGGATATTAAGGCGGTATCTGTGATGCCCGCGATAGAGGGGCTCAGAATACTGCCTTCTGAATATTTTATCGGGGACATGGAGGTGGGAGACGTCTTTTCTGCTTCTTTTGATGTTTATACCCGGGATTTGAGCATTGGAGATACCAAAATACCTTTTAAACTGGTGTTTCGAGATGTGGACACAGACAGGAGATATGAAACTACGGGTTACGTAGTTCATATAGAGGTAAAGGAACCGCAGAAGAGTGAGTTGCCAAATCAGGTGCTCTTTTTTGCAATGCTTGTCATGCTTGTCCTTGCCGCTGTGCTTGTCTGGATTAGGGCAAAACGAAAGCGGGTAAGACAGAAGGTGGGATAGAATAAGGGGTTTTTAAAATTTCATTTTTTGTTTGTTTAATATATCCCCCGTTTCCTTCTCCTTTGTCTAATTAAAAATACAAATGCCACTACTGCAATAATTACTACTGCTGCAAGAATACCATAATTCTTGGACTTGGCGTAACCTGCTACTGATTCTGCTTTCTCTTCTGCTATCTTGGCATAATCAGACGCCTTCTGTGCCTCTTCCAACGCCTTTTCCGGTCTCCCCTCATTATAACATCCCAGAGAATTATTCAGGTGTTCTTTAGCTAAGTCAAGGCTCGTTTGCGCTGCCTCTACATTTACTCCAGCTTTCGTAGCGTTAGCAATTGTCCAATTCGCTTTTTTTATCTCTCCTTCTGCTTTATACCATGCACTAAGAGCATCTTCTATTATCTCCGATGTTACATACTCCTTTATGCATATAACCGGATATTCTTCCTTTATCTTTTGTGTTATATTCAAGAGGATAACTTTTTCTTCCGTTCTCTTCTTCACTTCCGGTGCTTCCCCCGTTACCGTTATTCGTGCTTCTGACACTTTCGTATGGTCTATCATAAAAGGGCTTCTACATTCCTTAGGCATGCCATCTATACTTATGCCCCATACAGGCTCCTCCAAATCAGAATAAAATATTAATTCCGATTTTTTACCTTCTATCTCCTTGCTAAAGTTGCTTAAAACAATTTCTATCGAAACTTTACTACCATTTTTTACCATCCCGTTTACCTTATCATAGTGTACATGCTCAGACGTAACCTCCACAAATTTAGATTCCGGTAGGTTCACTTGCCCTTTCGCAATCACACCTGCGCTCATGCATATCTGCATCAAAAAAAACGCCAATATTAGAAAAAATACTGTTTTCTTTTTCCACGTCATCGCCATCTCCTATCTTTCCTCAAAATAAAGGCTTTATAGTGTCGTTTGTATCCATTAAATCCTTGTACTCGCGCTCCTTTTCGCTTGACACCGCTTTCAGTTTCTCCTGTGCTTCCGCTCCCAGTTCTTGTATTTCTTTTACCCTTGGGATGTCTGATACGCCTGAAAGTAAAACAACTGCCGCTACATGATCACTCCTTACAACCGGGAAATCCCCTCCTCGTACTTCTGTTCCTCTTATCATCTCTTCTACCCGCTCCTTCGATTTCTCCATGCCTTTTCTACTCAACTCTTTAGGAGGTCCAGCCGCTATTATCAATGCTCTTTCCGCAGTTGATACATCACATGGAATCGTTAATCTGCCCGCTATCGCTCTCCTCGTCAACGAAGTAATCCTTGTAACCGCATCTATCTTTTCCAGAGTCCCTTTCTTACCAAAGAACTTCTTTAACAACCCTTCGCTTCCTATTTCTTCGGCTGCATAACCAATCGTTGATATTCCGCCTCCTTTAAGCGTGTTAATTATCTCAGCGGCATCTACTACCATCTGTCCTACTTCGTTCGCTTCCCCTGCGCCAAATAAAATCCCGAATCGCCGCACTATCTCTTCATTTATGTCCGCAAATGCTTCTTTTACCGTCTCACCCCCCGTCTTCCACGCATCATTATCGAAAAGGAAAAGGTTGTCCACCTCCTTCATGAAAGTCATCAAGCTTCTCGCGGCATTTAAAGAGTATAAACTCCCTTCTTCCTTCGCCGGTAATATTCCAAGCCCATAAACCGGCTCCTCATATAACTTCTTCAGCCGCCTTGCCAATACTGGCGCCCCTCCAGAACCTGTTCCACCTCCTAAACCCGCTATTACCAGAAAAGCGTCCACCTGATGTGTCCCCCGCTTATCTATTGCACTTTGTATTGTGTAAATCTCATCAGTGGCGACCTTCGCTCCTAATTCGTTATCTGCTCCTATCCCATGCCCTTTCGTCAGTGACTCACCTATTAGCAACCTGTCCTCCATAGGAATGTTCTTTATCCCAATCAAATCTGACTTCGCTGTGTTAATAGCTAAAGCACGGATGATGAAATTCTGCCCTGTTCGCTTTGCAAACTCTAAGAAAGCATCTGCTATTCTCCCCCCTGCTTGTCCGTAACCAATCACAAATACCCTCATTTTATCCTCCCTTTTTCATTTTTTATCCACTTACTATTGCCCTTCATCCTATATAAAGACTATCACTTCAGATATTTTTAAAAAGTTTCATTTTTTATAATTTGAATACTTTAGAACAATGTTTTTACTATATGTATTTAAACGTGCATCGTGCATAGATATCTTGATTTTTTTCGAACCCACGCCTTTTTGCGGATTTACTATTATCCCTTCTACATTTCCTGTTTCGATATCAAACACAATACCACCAACATTCCCTATATAATCTCCCCCCGCCGTTATGACCTTCCTATCTAAAATGGATTTACCAAACATCTTCATCGCCTTTTTTTCATTCCGGGATATTAAGTCCCTAATAAAGAGCTCATTCCTTTTTATCTCTTTTATATCCCTTCCCAATAATTCACTAATCGCTTTTACATCCACCACATCACTCATTTCGAGTCCAAGTCGATATAGAATAGTATGGACCAGGCATTGTGCGAATGCAAAAGGATAGCTAACCGCAAATTTACCATGCATCTCTATCATCTCTTTATCTTCCGGATCAAATAGATAATCGTTCACTGCCTCTTTTACTTCCTTTGTGATCAACTCTTTTACTTCATCCGTAGAAACAACCCCCTTCTCTATCCCTTTCCCTTCACAAATTTGAATTGCATAGGTAACAAAATGCTCCATCGCATCCACTTCAACATCCTCAAAAATGAAATTCCACGGAAATAATTTGGACCTTAAGTAAGCAATTACTTTCTCCTTCCCACTCTCCTCTTTCATCTTTTCCTCCTTTTTTACTTCACCTCTTTAAGAACTTTAGTATCCTATGAATATTCAAACTTGAATTTGAAGTACTTTTTCTTTTCCCCTCTCTTTCGCCTTTACTCGCTCCGGCATTACAAATTCTCCATACCCATTCGCCAAAGTCTGTCGCTTCATATTCACCGTCATGCTCCCTTACCAGGTTATATTTCCACTCATCGCTTACTAAATATGCTATGCCATTAATAAGCTCTTTGTCGTAAATATCCTTCATAAGCTCTTTATATTCCCTATCCTCGTGGTGGGAAATCTCTTTTATCTCCTTTATCCTCAGTCTTCTCCCCTCTTTAATCAACGTCTCTAATACAATAAAAGCATATTCATTCTGCTTGAGTCGCATACAGCTCTTATCTAAGTCGTTCTCCATGCCAAGCATCTTCCTCGCTGTCTCCTGTATTATCATCGTTACATAACCCAGGACTTTCAAAGACGAATCTTCCTCTGAGTGAACTTCTATTCCCTTCTTAGAGAAAGTTGCCTCTTTGAATCGAATACTTGGCTGTGGCTTGCCAAAAAAGACATCGGTAAGAGCGGAAAAATAATCTTCAGAGAGTGGCTCGTGTTCACTATCGTATGGAAAGAAGTTCTCTTCAAAGAGGTCAAGATTTGGGGCTAAATCCGCTGTTAGCTCTAATACTTCCCTTTTAACTTCTTCTAACCTCAAAAACGCATTATTTCTATCTTCCTTCTCTTTTCTCAGCTTCTTTGCTTCTGCGTCCAATTTCTCCCTTAATTTTCCCCCTATCCCCTTTTCCAATAGCTCCTCTATCTCTTCTAACTTATTCTCACCTGTTTTATCGGCTGTTATCTCTCTTAACCGCCAATATTCAGTAGCTAATGCATTCGCCCTTTCATTGAATTTCTCTACCATTTCTCCTTTCCCCTAAAGAGGATGATTTCTATTATATCCCTTATTCTAAAAAGCTTTTCTTGATTGAAAGCTATATGTTTCATATTACATCAAGCTAAATCCAGGTCGAATCGAAAATTTTATATAACCCTTTCTTCTTAAGAAGATAATTACACAAAAATGTATGAAATAAAAAAAGAAAAGGTGGAAAAAATGGAAAGAACGTCAGGACACAGTCCAGAGGAGATAGTTATAAAGGAGGAAGAAGAGGATTGGTTTGGTGTGCCTCAGATAGCAATCGTTGGTGTAGGGGGAGCAGGCAACAATTCTATGAGCAGATTGGAGCGATTAGGTGGGTTGGAAGGCGTAAACAGAATAGCCATAAACACCGACAAGCTGCACCTGGATTCGATAAGCTGCGAAAAGAAAGTATTAATAGGAAAATCGCTCACACGAGGATTAGGTGCTGGCGGCTCTCCGGAAGTAGGGAGAAAAGCAGCGGAAATAGACCGGGAGAAGTTACAAAGATTGTTGGAAGGTAAAAACTTTGTGTTCCTCACTGCGGGAATGGGTGGTGGAACGGGCACAGGAGCTTCGCCGATTGTTGCAGAAGTAGCGAAGGAAGCAGGAGCAATTGTAGTTGCTATGGTCTCTTTTCCATTCGAAGCGGAGAGAATAAGAAGAAAAAAAGCTGCGGAGGGCATAGAGGAATTAAGAAACGCCACAGATACGGTTATCGTGCTGGAGAATGACAAATTGCTAAAATACGCCGGAAACCTGCCGGTGAACGATGCTTTTAAGACGATGGATGCGCTGATCGCAGGTACGATACAGGGTATAGCAGAAACGGTAACAAAACCTTCCTTGGTGAATCTCGACTTCGCTGACCTCAAGGCGGTGATGGCAGAAGGGGGTGTTGCGGTGATGCTCGTTGGCGAGACGACGAAAGCGGAGAACAAGCCAGAGGCAGTTGTATCTGATGCTCTCGATCATCCTCTTTTAGAAGCGGACTATCGGGGTGCGAAAGGAGCTCTTATACACATCACCGGAGGGTCTGACCTTACGATGAAGGAAACAAATGATATTGTGGAATTGCTTACCTACGACCTGAATCACGATGCAAACGTGATATGGGGGGCGAGGATAAATGATGATTACAATGGGATGGCGAGAGTAACGGCGATAATGACGGGTGTGGAGCCAAAATGGATATTTGGCGGGATATATGAAGGGAGAGAAGGATTGATAAATCAAAAGGAAGAGGGAGCGGGGAGCAGAGGAATCAGCGATATTATACCGGTTATCCGGCGATAACAGCCCTTAATAGAAAAAATATATTACAAGAGAATAATCTATGATATGGGGGGGAGAGAGGAAGGGCAGCTGCCGGACAATTCTGTTCCTTTTTTCATAGAGTTGGCTGAGGAAAGTCCCTCCACCGCGAAAACACGAATGTCGTGATGGCATAAGGCGAGAGTCTTGGCTCTGGTATAGAAACGATACCGTACCATACTGAAGCGATGATTCCGGAAGGATGAGGTCGTATGGTTACGGATGGAACGACCAACCTCGTGGGTGCAAGCCTCGATTAGGGAAGGCGCGTAGATAAATGCTGCCGAAACAGAAGGGGGCTTACTCTCCTCACTCCCTCTCAAAGATTACTGTTCTTTGTCTCGATAGGGAACTTCTATTACCATTAACTCTCCTGCAACTTCGCTATTCTCAAACACACTCCGTGCTTCTTCCTCCAGCTTGCTTGCACCTCCTAAATCCGAATATCTCGCACTGAGGTGCGTCAGGATAAGCTTTTTCACAGATGCTTTTTTGGCTACTTCCGCAGCTTCTAAAGCAGTTGAATGCATGTAATCAATCGCATATTCTTTCGTTTCCTCTGACAACGTGCCATCATGTATTAGTAGGTCAGCGTCCTTGCTAGCTTCTATCACGCTATCACATGGTCTCGTATCACCGGTATATACAATTTTCCTGCCCGGTCTCGGAGGACCTAAGACCTGCTCAGGTTTTACCTCTTTCCCATTTACCGAAATGGAATGCCCTGATTGAAGTTTAGAAAATAAAGGACCTGGTTTAATACCGAGTTCTATCGCTCTTTCTCTATTAAACCTCCCGGGTCGCATATCTTCTTCTAACACATATCCTATGCTTACCACGTTGTGCACCGTTTTTATCGCTCTTATCCTGTACCCTGCTCTTTTTACTACATCTCCAGGTCTCAGTTCTATCGCTTTTACCTCAAAACCCCTTCCTGCATAACCAAGAGACAGAAGATGGTACAAGAATTTATCCACGTGCCTTGGACCGTATATCTCCAGCGGCTCTTTCCGACCCTGTAATGCCATCGTTTGTAACAGACCTGGAATACCGAGTACATGGTCGGCATGAAAATGCGTGACGAAAATAGAATTTATCGTCATTCCTGTCTTTGCGCGCATCATCTGCCGTTGCGTTCCCTCTCCACAATCAAACAGCATCAATTCCCCTTCCCTATTTACAGCTATTGCGGATGGATTCCTGTTCGGTGTGGGTGTCGAGCCCCCGGTTCCTAAAAATGTTATTTTCAGCAACATAAAACTTTTTTTAAAACTTTTAAATTTAAAGAAATAACAACTTTTGATTTAAACATGGCAATAAAAATAGCAGTTGCGGGAGCAAAAGGTAGAATGGGTGGTCAGGTAGTAAAGAGCATCTTAGAGGACGATAATATGGAGTTGATAACAGGTTTTGACCCCAGTGGTGTAGGAGAAGAGATAGCACCGGGAATAAAAATATCGAGTCCTGATGAGATGGATAAAGTGTTAAAGGAAGTCAAGCCGGATGTATTCGTGGATTTCACTAATGCCACGGCAGCAGTTGAAAACGTTAAGGTTGCCTCCCGTAATAAAGTAAAGCTCGTGGTTGGCACAACAGGATTTTCGGAGGAGCAGTTAGAGGAGATGGAAAACGCTATAAAAAATCACGTCCCTGCCATTATCTCTCCTAACTTCTCTATTGGTGTGAATATCTTCTGGAAATTGATTGCAGAAGCAGCAAGACATCTTCAAGCATATCAATACCACGTGGAGATTATAGAGATGCACCATTCGCATAAGAAAGATGCCCCAAGTGGGACCGCGGTAAAAGCTGCTGAAATTATCTCCAACCGTCTAACAAAAGGAGAGAAGAAATTCGTTTATGGCAGGCATGGCATAACAGGAGAAAGAACGGATGAGGAAATCGGAATACATGCTGTGCGCGCTGGTGACATCGTTGGCGACCACACTGTATTATATGCAGGAATAGGAGAACGACTGGAGATAACACACCGTGCACACAGTCGAGAAGCTTTTGCTCAAGGCGTAATAAAAGCTATTGAATGGATTAAGGGGAAAGACGAGGCGAGGATATACTCGATGGATGAGATGATGCGGGAGCTGGAACATGGAGGATGAGAAATGCCACACAAACGAAGAGAATCAAATACGGAACGACTAATAAGGCAGTTTTACAAGCATCTAAAGCTGAAGAAGGGGATAAGCGAAGGGACCGCTTCAGCACATGCGGGTCGGATCGAGTTCTTCGCCTCACACTATCTCAGGGATTACGAGGATAAAAGTCTTATAAATACTTCTGGTAGGGATATCGAGAACTATCTCGGGAATTGGTATATCCGGAAGGTGCTGAACAGCAGTAAGAGCGATGTGCATGGTATTCTTGTCGCATTCAAGAAATTCTTTAAATTCCTCTTCGATAAGGGAAAAATCGAGAAGGGGCAACTGGATGATATACTCGAAGCATGTGCATCTCCGCAGAGATACATCAGCAGATTTGAATCCTACGATGCACTCGACCCTGAAAGTGATACCTGGAATATAGATTTCGAGAACTGGCTTATGGGCGAATACGAAGAAGAAGCAGAAACACAGGATTATAACCAGTTATTTGATGTGAACACAGGAATTAACAAGGCGTTTTCAGAAGAGGACTTGGATTCAAGCCGTACAACTGTGTTGACCGATTTCCAGACTTTCTTGAACTACATCTCGGCGAATAGCGGTATGAAACTGACACCAGCAAATAGTTTCATCGGTAGAAAGCATCTTTTTGCGCTGAACGAAGCGATGAGCAGTCCGGAAGAGCTGAAAAGTACTGCAAATCAGCCCGATTCACGTGTCATTCATCTGTTTTACAATCTTGGTAGGACTTTAGGCTTGTTCATTGTGAGCGAAAGAAACACATTAGAAGTAACTCCACGGATTGAGCTGTTCAAGAAGACGCTTTCGCCGAAAGAGCAGTTTGTGGTGCTGCTCGATGCGATGTGGAATGAAACGCGCTGGGATACTTTTTTGGCTCCGTATAGTGGTGGAAGACCAGAGCGAGCACAAGCAATGAGAGGCGATATAGCTCGTCTCTTCGCCAGATGCGAACCAGGCGAAAGATACCTGTTTAAAGAAGAGCTAAATCAGCTATGCATGGAGGTCATATCAGGAGATACAGAGAATGAGCTCATATCCATAGAGAGTTTGTTATTAATGGCTGATTTCATTGTTGGTGTCTTCACAGAGCGAATTATGCCCGCGCTTAAGTTCTTCGGGCTCCTCGATTTCGGCTTTCCGGCGGGTAGGAACGAATATTCAATAAGGCATGGCTACGGAATAGCGTGGTTTTCAATCTCGGAGTTGGGTAAAAAGATATTTGGCGTTCTGGTTCCTGAGGAAGAATGAAAAAGGCATTCAAAAAATGAATGAAACTAAAAAAGTAAAAGATTTAAGGGCAGGTAACACTGTTGATTCCACTTTTCTGGTAATGGAGAAGGAACTAAAAGAGTTTATCACGAAAGAAGGTTACTATCTGCTGGTGAAATTAGGCAATAGCGTAGGCAGTATATGGGCGAAATGCTGGGAGAAAGCCGAGGAAGTTGCATCTCAGTTCGAACCCGGCGATGTCGTGCGTATAAAAGGTGTGGTGGAATCCTTCAGAGGCCGCTTACAGCTAATTTTCGAGCCAGAAGGAATTGAAAAAGGCACTGAACCATACAATATCGCTGATTATCTGCCAAGGACATCAAAAAATATAGGCTTTTTGTTCGCCGAAATATTGAAAACGGCGGAGAGCTTGGAAAATGGGTATCTTAAGTGCGTGGTTTTCTCTTTCCTCAACGACCCAGACTTTATACATTCCTTTAAGAAAGCACCATCCGCTAAGATTCACCACCATAATTACATTGGCGGGTTGATAGAGCATACTCAGTCTGTTGTAGCGCTATGCAAAACCATCTCAGAGCTATATCCAGAACTTGACAGGGATTTGTTACTTGCTGGTGCCATCCTGCACGACATAGGGAAGATAGCGGCTTATGAATATTCGTTTCGGATAGACGTAACAGAAGAAGGAGGGCTGATAGACCATATCGTGTTGGGATATCGAATGGTGAGGGATAAAATAAAAGGGATAAAAGGTTTTCCGGAGGAGCTCGAACTTAGATTGCTGCATCTCATCCTGAGCCATCATAATTACGGTGAATGGGGCTCTCCGGTGAAGCCATTGTTTGCAGAAGCAGAAGCATTATGTTATGCAGACCTGCTCGATTCTCAGCTCAAGGAATTTATGCAGATACAGAAAAGAGAGGAGGCAAAAGGAAAAGAGGGTGTATGGAGCGATTACAGTGGGAGATTAAACCGTTTCTTTTATCTGGGCAGAAAAGAGGAGAAAAGAACGAAAAAAGAATATGAGAACATACAACGATAGCAATGTAAATACAGGGAGTATTTTAAAGCAAATAAAACTGCCCGATTTGCTCTCCGTCCTCAATGCATTATTTGGCTTCTCCGCTATCCTCCTTGTGCTTGGTGGCATAAATGAAGAAGCAATTGAAAATGCGCTTGTATTAATCTTAGTAGCTGCGGTGGTTGATGGATTAGACGGCATGGTAGCAAGAAATATGGAGTGCTCATCTTTAGGCAAATATCTTGATTCTCTTGCTGATATGGTATCATTTGGTGTTGCACCTGCAATTGTTGCTTATGTGTTTCTCAATGAGTTTTTACATGTTTATGGTTATACACACATTGCGTTGACTCTTTGCGGTGCGTATGTGATAGGCGGGATGCTAAGGCTTGCGAGGTTTGACGCAAGAGCTTTCTTTCAAAAGGAGAGCGTTGCCAGAGAAGAAGTGTATTTTGAAGGTTTCCCTATTACCGGAAGCGCGATTTTTTTAGCCTCTTTTATGCTTGTATTTATCGAATTGCAACTTCCATTTTACCCGTATTCTTTCCTTCTGATTGCTTTAATGGGTATTTTAGGGGGGCTTATGACCAGCAGAATAAGGTATAGAAATATGAGGGATGAGAGAATAGTAATACCAGTGGGTGTTATCTTTTTCATGCAGTTCTTTTTTTATAAATTCTTCTCTTTGTCCTTTGTTTATCCCACAGCCGTTATTTTTGCGTTAACCGTGTTTTATATATGTAGCCCTTTAGCGCGTGTATTTGCACTGCGCTGAACGAAGAAATGTATATTCCTATTTATATACAAAAGCACAAGATTTATTTGAATTTCTTTATAAAATAGGAAGGAGCGAATCATGAAATTCATAAGATGGTTTGAGGAAGTGGGAACAAGAGATGTAGCCTTAGTGGGGGGTAAAAATGCATCGCTTGGTGAGATGATCCAAAATTTGACTAAAAAGGGGGTGAACGTTCCCTCTGGTTTTGCCATTACTGCTGAGGCTTACAGATACGTAATAGAAAAAGCAGGCATACGAGAAAAAATTGTGGATACGCTGGCTGGTTTGGATACGCACGATATGGAAAACCTGTCCGAGCGTGGTAGTAAAATAAGAGGTATGATAAAAAATGCAGGATGTCCAAAAGAGCTGGAGGAAGAGATAAGACTTGCTTATAGACAAATGGAAGAAAGGTATGGAGAAGGAGTTGACGTGGCGGTAAGAAGTAGTGCGACCGCAGAGGACCTGCCTACTGCTTCTTTCGCTGGGCAGCAAGAGACATATCTGAATGTCAGAGGAGCAGACGAGCTGGTGGAGAAGGTTATGGAATGTTTTGCTTCTTTATTCACTAATAGGGCGATATCTTATCGAGTGGATAAAGGATTTGGTCATCTCAGCGTCTATCTCTCGGTTGGCGTGCAGAAGATGGTTCGTTCTGATTTAGCGTGCTCAGGAGTTATGTTTTCGATAGATACCGAATCTGGTTTCCGGGATGCGGTTTACATAACTGGGGCATACGGTTTAGGAGAGAATGTGGTGCAGGGAACGGTAAATCCAGATCAGTTTTATGTCTTTAAACCAACCTTAAAGGAAGGATTTAGACCGATTGTGGAGAAGAAACTGGGGACGAAGAGAAAGAAACTGGTTTACAAAGAAAAAGGGACGGGGACAAAACAAAAAAAAGTTGAAAGAGAAGATCAAAGAAAGTTTGTGCTGACTGACGATGAGGTGCTCACGCTCGCAAGGTGGGCTTGCATTATAGAAAACCACTATGGGGCACCCATGGATATCGAATGGGCGAAGGATGGGAGAACCAACGAGCTTTTTGTGGTTCAGGCGAGACCGGAAACGGTGCATTCACAAAGAAACCTTGCGGTGTCTGAGACCTATGTGCTTGAGGAAGATAGGGATTTGCTCAGGGAGGAAGGAAAGCTCTTGGTCACAGGAGAAGCAGTTGGTACTAAAATTGGGTACGGTGAGGTAAATATAATAGAGAGCTCGGATGATATCCATAAATTCGAACCAGGGCAGGTTTTGGTTACCGACATGACTGACCCGGATTGGGAGCCGATAATGAAAGTCGCAGGTGCGATTATAACGAACAGGGGTGGAAGGACCTGCCATGCCGCAATAATTTCCAGGGAGCTTGGAATACCCTGCGTAATTGGGACGGTTCGCGGGACAAAGGTTTTAAAGGGTGTAAAAGATGTTACGGTAGATTGTTCTGAGGGTATGGGTAAAATATACGAAGGAAGGTTGAAATACCGGATAGAAAAACTGACCCTGGACAACCTTCCAAGACCACGCACCCGAATAATGATGAATGCGGGTGTACCGGAAAACGCATTTGTTCAGGGTCAAATTCCGAATGATGGCGTGGGGTTAGCCCGGGAGGAATTCATAATTAATTCCTATATAGGCATACATCCACTGGCGCTAATAGAATACGAAGAATTAAAGAAAAGGGCGATGGAAGAGGGGGACAAGAAGATAGCAAGAGTAATTAAAGAAATAGATGAGAGAAGCGCCTCGTATGAGGACAAAGTGGAATTTTTCATTGACAATTTAGCAAGGGGAATAGGAAAGATAGCAGCGGGATTTTATCCCAACGAGGTGATTGTGAGGTTGTCGGACTTTAAGACGAACGAGTATGCCAATTTAATTGGCGGGTATCTTTACGAGCCCGAGGAAAGCAACCCAATGATAGGCTGGAGGGGTGCCTCTCGTTATTATGACGATAAATTCAAGCCTGCATTTGGTTTAGAATGCAAAGCGATACGGAAAGTAAGAGAAGAGATGGGCTTGACCAATGTAAAAGTAATGGTTCCATTTTGCAGGACACCGGAAGAAGGAAGAGAGGTAATAAAAACAATGCAGGAGTTCGGTTTGAAACAGGGAGAAAATGGATTGGAAGTGTACGTGATGTGTGAGATTCCATCAAATGTAATTTTGGCAGATGAATTTGCGGATGTGTTTGATGGGTTCAGCATCGGGTCGAATGATTTAACGCAACTAACACTGGGATTGGATAGGGATTCTGACCTCGTTTCACACATATTTGACGAAAGGAATGAAGCTGTGAAAAGACTGGTGAAGCATGTTATAGAAGTTGCACATGAACACGAGCCGAGGAGGAAGATAGGGATATGTGGGCAGGCGCCGAGCGATTTCCCAGAATTTGCAGAGTTTTTGGTCGAGTGTGGGATAGATTCAATGTCTTTGAATCCTGATGCGATAATATCTACGAGATTGAATGTAGCGGAAGTGGAAAGGAGGATTAAAAGAGATGTATATAGAGATAAGAGCGGTTGACGTAGTAAGGGTGCCGCCGAAGAGATTGGGGGACGATTTGCAGGTTGTAGTGAAAGAGATGTTACAAGATAAGCTGGAAGGCAGGATGGATAAAAAGATAGGGATGTTCATTGCAATACTGGATGTTGTGGATATAAAGGAAGGAAGGCTGATGATAGGAGACCCCGGCGTTTATTACGAAACGGTTTTTGATGTACTTGTTTTCAGACCCAAGATGCAGGAGATAGTAGAGGGGGAAGTGGTAGAGATAGTGGAATTTGGCGCTTTTGTGGAGATAGGTCCTTTAGATGGATTGCTACATATCAGTCAGATTACCGACGAATACATTTCGTATGATGAAAAGGGAGCAAAACTCGTTACCAAGGATACCAATAGAACATTAGGAGTAGGGGATAAGTTACGGGCAAGAATAGTTGCGATTTCGCTTAACGAAATGGACCCAGGGGATAGTAAGATAGGATTAACAATGCGGCAGCCGGGGTTGGGGAAATTAGAGTGGATAGAGGAAGAGCGGGAGAAAGAAAAGGAGAAAGGATAAATCATGGAGAAAGCGTGCAGGGACTGCCACAGAATAGTGGATAGTGGGAAATCGGTATGCAAATGCGGGTCTAATTCGATCAGTAAGGACTGGAGTGGGTATGTAGTGATTGTGGATGCAGAAGGCTCGGAGATAGCGGAGAAGTTAGGGATCAAGAAAGAAGGGCGGTATGCATTGAAGGTGAGGTGAATGAGAATAATTAAATCATGGGAGCAGATCCTTATCGCATTGTCGCAAAGATAAGATTAGAAGAATCATAGGGGGTATAAAAAAGAAAAATGGAAGTAGAGATAACAGAGGAGAAGGAAAATCAACTACTGAGGAGAAAGGAGGTATTCTTTAGGTTGAACCATGAAGAAGAGAGAGGCGCTTCGCCAAGCAGAGACCAAGCACGAGACGTCTTGATAAAAAAACTGCGGTGCAATCCAAATCTCCTCGTAATAGATAGAATGAGAACGGAGTTTGGAAAACGGGAAACGGTAGGCTATGCAAAAGTATATGAAGACGGAGATAGGTTAAGAGAAATAGAGAGGGAACATATAATAAAGAGGAATTTTGGTGCTCTGAGCGAAGGAGAAGGGCAAGGGGAGAAGGAAGAAAAAGGAGAATAAATAAGGATGGCGGCAATTCATACGTTTTATGAAGTGGTAGAGGAAAAAGGGAAAGCAAAAGCTGGGTCGAGATTGCACAGGACGCGGAAGGTATGTCCTAGGTGTGGAGCGGGGGTATTTTTAGCAGAGCATAAAGATCGGTATTCGTGCGGAAAATGTGGTTATACTGAGTTCAGGAAGAAATAGAGAGATTTGCCTCGTTTCATAACCTCTCAGATTACGTCGCAGTGGTTCCACTTGGAAAGCTTCATTTTATGCTTTTACCTTCTTTCTTCACTTTTACTTTTTCCGCGCCTCTTTTCACGCCTCTTTTATATTTCTTTCTCTCTTTGCGCTCCGCGTACCACTTTAATATCCCTGCGTTTAGTAGCCAGGTGTTCATCAAATCCATCATGAGACCAAACAAAAGCACAACAGAAATGGCTTTCAATATGAAAATATCGAGATAGAAGGAAACGAGGAACATTGCGAACACCGCAGCCAGCGTCGTTGAAGTCATCGTTATACCAGTCTTCATTGCACCCCGTAACTTCTCGTTTAAGTCGCCTTTTTTATGAAGCAGATTTCTTGTCAATAAAATATCAGAGTCCACGGAATAGCCTATGAGCATGAGCAATGCGGCTACCGTACCAAGCGATAGTTCCATCCCTATTAAGTCCATACAGGCAACAGCGATGACGATGTCAGAAAAAGCGGACAAAACGACAGCAAAGGACGGGACAAAAGTTCGGAACACCACGAAAACAACGATTGCCATCAGAACAAAAGCGATTATCAGAGCGCGCAATGCTTGAGTTTGGTATTGTTTGCCAAACACAGGACTTATACTCTCTATTTCATAGGTTCCAACCCCATATTCTTTGTTAAGCATGTCAATCAGCAGGTCATACTTTTGCGCGGAGCTTGTCATATCGAATTCTATCCTCTTTTCATTTCCTATACCAGTATCGGCAATGAGGGTAACGGGAAAATCGGAGAATTTTGCGGTTAGCTCTTCTCTTGTTTCGCCTGTGTCTATTTTCACCCACGTTCCACCTTTGAAGTCCATCCCTAAGTGTACTGGTGAACCTATGCTTAGCTGTGTGGAGGTGAGCAGGGCTAAGGAGACGAGCAATATGATTAGAGGTATAACAACCAATTTCTTCACAGAATATTTCGTTATGTCTATTTTTTCAAACATCTCTTTCATGTTCTCTTATTCTTGTTTGGTGTACATAAAGTATAACTTCCCAATAAAAAAGACCATGTGCTAAACTTCCCGACCTCTCAATTTCACACTCGACTTTCCGGGTGGCAGAAGGCTCAATATCTTGTCCTGTGTTGCTATTCGCTTAATTTTCTCTTTATTTTCGTCCTTTGCACTACCAAAAAAGAAAGCCACAATTTCCTTTGAAAGCACATTTTTTTCAAAATCATCACCGGGCACAAGTTCTACGAAATTATCCAGCCTGCTCTTCTGCGAATCTGAAGAAGGACAAGCAACCAATTGCTTTTTTTCCTTCTCAATCCCTATACAAAGCCCCAACGCCGCCTTGAAATACTTCCTCTTACCTCGCACCACAAAACTCCCCTTCTTGATATACTCCCCAGACGGTGGTGTTTTACTTACCTGCTCGCCGGTAACGCAATAACACTCGCCTTCATAGAATCCGTATTTCCACAAGTTGGAATAAGAGGTTGCGAATTGTGCTATTTCCCTTAACCCTTCCTCAGAGACTTCTTTTCCTCCTGTTTTCGCTATTACCACCGGTGCACCTTCTGCTTGCGTATGGAAGAAAAGGTCGTTGGGTTCCATATACCTCTTAACAAGTATTTCATTGGAGGTTGCGTCTTTTCCTCCTACTACAAGAAAACCATCTGAAGTCCAAAACCATCTAAACCGCTCATACCATTCCTCCTTTTCTCTCCTAACTTCTTTTCTCTTTGGTATCAACTCCTCCTCTACCCTTATCTCTTTCTCTTTTTCCCGGCTTATCTTAGCTTGCGTCTCCGCGATCGCGCTCTCCACACCCGCTTTCTTCTTCCTGAATACTTTTGCCTTCTCATAATACGCATTCGCATTCTTGTGCAGAGAAACTGAAGTATCAATCTCAAGTTGGAGATCAGTATTCGGGAGTGTCAACGTGACAACTTTCCTTCTTTCACCCATTTCACGCAAAATATCTTCTATCTCAGTATAGCGTTCATAGATCAACTCGCCCTTTTCCATGCATTCCTTCTCCCTTTGTTTGAATTTGCGAAGCGCCTGGGCTTGCTCCTCCAAAATCCGCTCATACTTTCCAATCTCCTTTTCACGCTTACCTATCGCTTTTTCTTCTATCTCTTCTGCTATTTGTGCAGTGAAGAAATCATCCGCTGCATCATTAAAAGAGGGAAAAAACTCTTTCTCTTTGGTTTCATAGATGCTCAACTCAAAAGGAAGAACATCTACTTTTCCTTCCTTTTCTACCACGATGTGCGCTTTAAACTTGGATTTGTCATTTGTTATTATCGGCTCAAAAATGTCAAGTATTGTAGCATGAATGGCTTTTATTTCATTCAAGGTGAGTGCATTTGCCTTCTTTTTCTTATCAACCCCCGCTTTTTCGCACACTTCTTCCGCATATAATCCACCCAACCCCAATTCTGATGCAAGAACCCTGAGGATATCTTTATCATGCTTGCATAAATCCATTAAATCAGATTCGCTCATCTCCAAAGGATTCCCCCTTGAGGGAGGTCGTTTATAATTCTCTCCCACTTTTATTTCCCTTGACGCGAAGCTCTTTCTTTTCAATGGCAGCAAAATCTTCCCTGATTCATCAATAACCACCATATTTCCTCTCGGAAGCAACTCGGCTATCAAACTGAGTTTTTTATCCCACCGCTCTACCGTTATCTCAACTATCCTGTCGAAGTCGAGTTGCCGTATTTGAGAAATCCTGCCACCGGTAAGATGTTTTCTGAGGAACATCGAGAAGTTAGAGGGCATTCTCGGTGAGGGTCTCTTATATTTAGTGATGTGAATTCTTCTACCTGCTTCGATAATCAAATCAATCCCGCCTTTATCCTTTTGATGCAGTTTTAGTCTTATTTCTTCTTTACCCGGTTGATATGCTCTTACGACTCTTGCTCCTAATAGCTGCTCTTGTAGTTCAGTAACGATAGCTGCTATATCCACACTGCTCATTGAATCCTTCATGTCAAACTTTTTTATGCAAGATTAGAAAGATACTTAAAACTTTTCTAAGAAAAAGTTAAAAGAAAGGATTGGGGTGATTAAAATCATAGATATACACTGCCATTTAACGTTTAAGGAGTATGACGCCGATCGGGAGCAGGTGATAGAGGAAGCGAAGAAGATATTAAAGTGCGTAGTGACAAGTGGAGTAGAGCCAGAAGATGCGAAACATGCGTTAGAGCTTGCAGAGATGCATGAAGGCTTCGTTTTCGTTACCCTCGGGCTCCATCCGATACATGTGGCGGGGAGAACAGACCAGGAGATAGAGGAGTACGAGGAGTTTATAAGTGATAACAAGCGAAGAATCGTGGGCATTGGAGAGATAGGACTAGACTACCATTGGGTAAGAGACCCGCTAAAGATAAAGCGAACGAGAGAAGTATTTGTGGAGTTTCTCGAATTAGCGAGGGAGTTTGATTTGCCAGTTGTGCTTCATTTGCGTGGCACTGGAAGCGACGCAATAGCGGAAGGATTGAAAATTGTTTCGGATGGGGACGTAAGGAAAGCGGTTTTTCACTGTTTCACGGGAAAGCCGCAGCTTGCGGAACAGATATACAAAGAAGGATATTACATCTCGCTGCCTGCGTCAATAGTGAGAAGCAAAAGCATGAAGAAAGTGGCGAAGCGAATACCTCTTTCCTTCTTACTCACTGAGACTGATGCGCCCTATCTCTCGCCCTCCGAGGAGGAAAGGAATGTTCCACAGCACGTAAAAGTGGTGTATGAAGAGATTGCGAGACAACAGAAGATTGATTTTGATGCGGCAGAAGAGGAAATAGAGCGTAATTTTGAGCGGTTGTTTGCGGTTGAGTTTAGACGAGCTGAAAAAGGAACTTACGCTAAGAAAATTGGAAAAGAGCGTGGAGGGAGTGTAAAAGGGTGAGGGGGCTGAGAATCGAGGAGGATGTATATGCGCAGTGTTGTGGATATAACGCCAAAATGGAAGATACAATACTGCAGATATACCGAAGTTATACGCCATCGATCATAAATACAGGTGAAATATAATGCATTTAAAAGTATTATTTTGGATATGAACAAAATATGACCTATCTGAGGACAACGATTGTGGACAATGGCTTCATTACCAAAGATAACCTCTCTGAGTTGAAGATGCTTAATATTCACATCGTTACCAGACTCATTTAGACCATGAATTCAACGAGATTTACGCTGGTTTTCGCTTCATCGCTTACAAAAGCTATCGAAAAGCTGAAACGGGAATGTGAAATAAAGAAGAAGAAGAGATACAAATCTACAATGAAGGCGGCTTTTGCAATCGCCACTGGTATAGAGAAGTTTGAGAAATATAATGTGAAGATGACCGAAGGAAGAGCGAAGCTTGAATACGAGATCCTATGGGAAAAGTTTAATCGTGAAGAGGAGCAGTATGAATACGTTATTTTGGCAAGGAGAAGCTTGAACACGTAAAACTCGTTGAATTGAATGGAAAGGTGGTGAAAGAAAGCATGGTAGAAGGATCTGAACTTTTATCGCTGATTATTTTGACAATGTCACATTTAATAACCTTTATATAACTTGCCTTTCTATTGTGATGAATGAGCAATGATAATCAAGTATAACGGACGCTTGGGGAAGGTGGATATGAGTCAAGTGGGCACTTTTTTGGCTTATGCCAACGGGTCGGTGTGGACGTGGGTGGATGGGGAGTTGTATTTGCCCAAAGATTGGTTTACACCAGAGATGGCGGAGTTACGGAAAAAACTCGGCATTCCTGCTGAGCAGGAGTTTGAGACGAAGATAGAACTCGGCTGGAAGATGATCCAGCGGACCCACGCAAACGGTCTTCCCTTCGAGGCAATTTGCTGCGATGACTTCTACGAGCAGAGCAGTGACTTCCGTGCGGAAATGAGTGCCTCAGGGTTCATTAATATGGCTGATGTCCCGCATAATACGCAGGGGTAAGGTTTATTAGAAGAAGAAATAATATCTTGTGCATACGATATAAAATGGATATAGGAACCCATCTCATCTTTTCAGAAAAGCTTCTTGAAATTTGTAGTCTTGAAAAAGAATACAAAATCTGGGGAATAGCACCAGATGTTGTCGAAAAACATCATAGATGGCAACATAGTTTCTCTAAAATAAGATGGATTTACAATAGGTTCAGAGAAAAACACGAGCCATCTAAGGATAGAAAAGCGATTGCTCTATGTGTGGTATCTCATCTCTATCTGGATATGTTCAATGGAGTTCTTCCAGCATTTGCATTCCCTCCCTATTTCACTATGAACGTTCCAGTAGAAGAAATTAAAGAATTGGTGAAGGATTTGAACTATCTCTCTTATTCAGCGCCAGAAGGATTTTACGAAGAAGAGCGAAAGGTCTTTGGAGAATTAAAAGAAGGAGAAGCGTACGACTATATCTATGCAATGATTGCACCGTTAGCTGATTACACTTACCTTTGGAGACCAAACGTAAGAAGAAGAGCAATAAAATACTTAGAAGATTTCGTAGGAGAAAGAATTGAGATAAAAAAGGACTGGGTAGAAGAAATGAGTGGGTTTACAGAGAAATATAAAAATCTTATAAAGACATGGTGCGAAAGAATTTGATTATTTCTTTAATATTATATAAATTTCCCCTGACACTGATACTTCCGATATACTTTCACCAACCCTCGATAAAAGCGCTATTAGTCCCAGAGCTAACGGCTATTGCCTGTTTCCCCCCTATGAATTCAGCAATAGCGCAGGTTCAAGGTTTAACTTAAGACAAATAAAGTTACACTTCCACCCTCTCGAACAACTTCTTCGGCTTTTTCAACGTTTGTCCACTCTTTATCGGCATCATCAATTCATCAAGCATTACAGAGTGCACATCGCTCTCCATACCCAATTGCGACCACACCTCAGCCATCTTATCGGGCATCACTGCTTCCATTAATATACAAACCGCTTTTATTATCTGCAGTACGTTCTTTACTATTCCCCCACACCGTTCTCTACCCTTCTCACCTTCCTTTATCAAATGCCAGGGCTCTTCTCGTTGAAAAAAACTGTTTCCAAAATACGCAAGCTTCATCACCGCATCAACGAGTTTCTTGAATTCGTATTCCTCCATTGCGCTTATCACTTCCTCCCTCGTAAGCTCTATCTGAGCAAAGACCTCTTCTTCTATATCGCCTTCGGGAACAGCGCCGAAATTCTTGTATGTAAATGATACAACCCGGTGAACAAGGTTTCCCAAAATTGCTACTAACTCGTGGTTCACACGTGTATAAAAGGAGTCCCAGGAGAAATCCAACTCCTTCGTGTGGCTTGACTGCGCAACTAAATAATACCTCAACGTGTCGGGATGGAATCGTTCTAAGAACTCTGTCGCCCAGACCACATTCCCGCGACTCTTTGAAAACGTCTTTCCATCTATTTTTACCATACCAGAAGCAACGACTGCATCAGGCAGTGAATAACCCGCACCTTTGAGCATCGCAGGCCAGAATATGCAGTGATGATATATGATGTCCGTGCCGATGAAATGCACAATGGTTGCTTTGTTTTCTTTCCAATACTTCCGCCATTCCTTCTCATCTTCTCCCTTTTCTTTTATTAAATCTTCAGTAAAGGAAATATACCCAATAGGGGCGTCAACCCAGACATAAACGACCAGGTCACCCCTGCCCGGGAATTTCACGCCCCATTCCAGATTCCTCGTTACACACCAGTCGCGCAGTTCCTTCCTCGTCCACTCCTTTGCATAGTTCCTTGCATTCAGAGTACCACCTAAATGGTCTAAGTATGAGATGAGGAAGTCCGCGAAGGCGGAAAGTTTGAAATAGAACTGTTCCTGCTCTTTGAAGTCCGCTTCGCTTCCACAAATTTTGCATCTCGGCTCTATTATCTCCCCGGGCTCAAGATGCTTACCGCAGCCCTGATCACACTCATCGCCCCTTGCAATTGCACCGCAGTAGGGGCATTTTCCCTCTACATATCTGTCTGGTAGAAACCGCCCGCAGGTATTGCAAAATGCCTGTTTTGTTTCCTTCTTATACACGTATCCGTTATCTATCAACTTTTTCACGATTTCTTCCGTCCTCCTGTGGTTGCTTTCCGAATCGGTCCGTCCATAATAGTCAAAATTGACGTTCAGAGCTTGAAACATTCGCTTGAAATGCTGATGATATTTCTCCACCACTGCCTGAGGTGTGATACCTTGCGCTTCTGCACTCAGCACAATCGGCGTTCCATGCGTGTCTGAACCACTAATAAAAACGACATCGTAACCCATCTTTCGGAGCACCCTCACGTAAATATCTGCGGGTACGTAAGTTCTGAGGTGCCCTATATGACACTCACCATTAACATAAGGCAGTGCAGAGGTTACCAGGACCGGCTTCTTCAGAGGAATCTTCATCTTTCCATTTAATAGCAATACTTCGATATTAACCAAATATAACTTTTGCTTACAATACAATATAAAATAAAGAAGAATGAGAAACACCTATTTTCTCATTTAAATATTTCGTTTTTGTTAAGTTATGAGAAAATCGAAAGCCAATTTCCAATTCTTCAACTTGTTTTAATTCCAGCTTCAAACACCCAAAACCATTCTAAGAGTATTTCTCACGGCAGGAGCCAGACCAATGACCAAAAGAGCCAACAGAACGATATTCTTTAGCTCTCTTTCTTCCTCCTCAAATCGCGTATCCAACAAGTATAACACAGGGATGAGAATTCCGAGTTTGAGTGGGTACATTTCGGCTGCCGAGCCCAGGTACTTTACAATAATGCCTTCTATCACGTGCTTCCCACCATAACCAAGTAAATCAATCCCGATATAGGAAGAAGAAGCATCAAAAAGATGAGCTGCTAAAATAGATACATTCAGCTTCTCTATTAGAAAATTTACATCGAATTTCGCTCCAATTACATATATCGCAAGCAATATCATACCTGAAATGCCAATGACTGCAAAGAAAACCCAGGGCAAAATTATTTCTTCTTTCCTTAATAGAATTGTCAGGTTTACGAAGAACCACATCACTCCAACCACACCAAGAGGTACATTATAATTTTTTACATAATTCCTTATCTTGTTCGACCGGGATAATTCTACGGATATTGTAAGTATAGCAACGCAGCAAAAGAAGAGCAGAAAATAGATTAACGGGGTGATCAGCATATAGCTCAGTGGTGGAGAAAACAATTCCGCATCTTCCATTACCCTTAGGCTTGCACCAACAAAGATGTAAGGGGCTAAGGCTGCGATAAAACTCTCATCTACTTCTATATCAAGCTGCTTCAGTAATTTTAATGCCAAAAAGAGACATAATACCAGTAATAAAGCCCATGTTATCGTATTTACTGGATTGTATCCAGTGTCATGGGTTATAGGATGGATATAGTATGCGTAGATAAACTGCCTTATCGTCTCGAGCATAATATATGAACGATAGAAGGCAAGGATATAAATGTGAAACTATTCCCAAAACCTCTTCGTCCTCATATATCTCCTCTCCTCCTTCAATATATTACGATAAACCTCATATTCCATATCCTCCCCCTTAGCCTTCCTTATTATTCGCGACACCACCTCCGGCCCTATACCACGTGCAGCAAGTGCAATTACTGCGAGAATACCATGCGACAAAACCAGATTTGCATTCCGATACACTCTTTTCACCCGATCTTTATTCTCCTTTTCGATATCAGAACTTCTCCTTTTCACAATTCTGATTTCTTCCTTCTCCCACGGTTTCAACGCTGCAATCAACCTCGAGTTGCAAAACGGACAAACAAGCGATTCCGCTCCGAGTTCTGCAATCGTCTTCACACGTCTGAGTGTTTCCCACTTTTTGCAATTCACACAAAATAAAATCACTCTGTCGTTCATTATTCTATTTCTTAGTGCATCAATAATCAATCCCTCGTCTCGTTCGGTTGCTAACACATCCCGCCAGCTCAAATACCCGGAGGCACCAATAGGACTCACCCCGTGTGAAGAAAAACAGACTTTTATCTCTCCGGATTTTATCCTCCTAACCACCTCTGCCGTCCGCTCCACAGCCAGTTTATCAGCAAAAATGTCGTTCACTGTCTCTTCGTAGATTGACGTCCCAGCGAACAATTTTACCATTTTATCTGCTGAAATCTGTGTGCGATTAAAGTTCTTGCGCAACGCACCGAATCTTTTCGCCACGTTCAGCAACTCCCATTTAAACAAAAAGGAGTTCTTTAGTGTTTTCTCTATTATCGCCCAGATAAATTCAGGCTCGATTGAATCCAGCATCTGCTTCAAGTTTTCTTTCCCTATCCTTCTCCCGGATTTTAATTTTATCCGATACGGGTCTATCTCCATGGAAATATCTGTGCCGAGTCTGGCGCCGAGTAAAGCGATTATCAGTCTTCCAAACGTCTCATTCACGAGATGCCCAAAGCAAGCGTTTATTACCACCTCTTTTTTGTCTTCGCTCATTTCTACAACCACTTCCTTTGACGTTGGCACCGGATACCCGTCCTCAATTTGTTTTTTTATTAATTCTATGAGCGTCATATAGCAATCGGATTTTACACCGTATTCGTGCTCCAGATTCGCCTCTAAATCTGCAATTTCTCGCGCAGACGAAGATGAAACGATAAAAGAAGCGATTTTATCTCTTAAATTGCCCACTTCCTGTGCGATTTCAAAAGGAACAGGTATTTCCTCACCTTCCCAATTTGGTATCTCTCCTGCCTTCTTAACGCCTGGTTCTACTTTTATTTTTTCGTTCTCTGCTTCTAAATCCAAATCCACTACTCGCCATGTCTCACCTTTTGCAACGAACAATGCACCGGGAGCCGTAAAATTATGCACAAATCGCTCATCCAGCATGCATATCCGCTTTCCACTCACTATATCATATACTTCGTATTTCCTCTCATCTGGTATCATCGAGAGATTTTCATAATAATAGCCCCTTGTGCTTTTACTCATCCTTATCTTTTCTCCATCTCTTTTTACCAATCCCTCCTCCTCTAACTGCTCTATTACCCGTATTATCGTATCAAAAGAGATATTCATGAAAGGATACGCCCTTTTTATCAACGAATCAAGCTTATCCAACGAAATCAGACCGAAGTCGAGTAATACACCGCAGATTTGATTCGCCAGGACGTCCAGCGAGCCTTCCTTCAGCTTTATATTTTCTATATTCCCCTCTCTTGCTCTCTTTGCAATCACCGCGGATTCTGCTACTTCATCAGGAGTAAGGGCAATAACCTTGCCGATAGAAGTTTTTTGAACGAAGTGCGAGGCACGACCCACGCGTTGCACTAATCTCGTCACTTCTCGCGGTGATGCGTATTGAATCACGAGATCAATCGAGCCGATATCAATGCCGAGCTCCATGGAACTGGTACAGATGAGTCCCTTTATCACTCCCTTTTTGAATTTTTCCTCCGCTTCGATTCTCATCTCCTTTGATAGTGAGCCGTGATGGACACCGATTAACCCGCTTTCAAACTTGTTTATGAGCGAAGCAAGCATTTCCGCCGCTCTTCTCGTGTTTACGAATATCAAACTCGATTTCCCTTCTTTCACCGCCGCCTTTATGGTTCTTACATGCGGTATCACCTCAGTGTCAACAGATAGTTGCTTTGCGACAACAGCGTCTTTTTCTTGCCTTTGGGGACTTAAAACATCTATCGCAATCGTTTTTGTGGAAACTGTGTTCACAACCTGCATATTTTTATGTCCTGCGAAGAACTTCGCTACCTCTTCTGGGTTTCCAACAGTCGCAGATAGACATATTCTTTGGAATTCGCCTGCGAGTTCTGCTATTCGCTCTAACGCAATTGCAAGCTGTGCACCTCGTTTAGAATTTGCTAATTCATGCACTTCGTCTATTATCACATACCTTACAGATTTTAAATTCTCTCGCAGCCTTTTCCCCGGGATTATCGCCTGTACCGTTTCCGGGGTAGTGATGAGCATATCAGGAGGTTTTAAGGCTTGTCTTCTCCTTGCGTAACTCGTTGTGTCCCCATGTCGAACTTCTATGTTAATGCCGAGTTGGTCTCCCCACTTCTCTAACCTGAAAAGCATATCACGGTTTAAAGCACGTAAAGGCGTAATATAAAGAGCGTAGAAACCTTTTTCCTCCCTATTTCTCTCCTTATCTTCCAGTATCTTATGGAACACCGGTAGCACTGCCGCTTCTGTCTTCCCGGAACCCGTAGGTGCTATGAGTAACACATCTTTCCCTTCTAAAATGGGTGGGATAGCCAATTCCTGTGGTTCTGTGGGAATAGAGAAAGTCTTTCCTAATACTTCTTGAATCTCTGCGTTGAGCAAAGAGAAGGTGTTCATGGCTTTGATTAGTTCATTTTATTATGTTCTAACACCCTAATAAAGATATGTTTACGGAAAGGGATTTTTATTTTAAAACCCTAACTCCGCAAGTTAACCCATAGGTAGAACCTGAGGGAATAATGAACACATCCGTTTTGCTCTCTTAGGAATCTTAGCGAAGTACTCTCTTCCACTCTTTTCAACAAT
>JAPDIG010000007.1 GCA_025966525.1 Candidatus Methanophagales archaeon
GGTCATGGTTATACATTGTTATCATAATATAAATATCTCACTACAAAAATTGATGATTAAAATGGTTAAGAACGAAAAAACACCTAATTTTGAAGACTACATAGAGCTAAAAACCATAATGAAAAGTAAAAAATCAATAGGTTACTTTTCCATCCGTTGGTATTTAAAATAAGTCCTATAAATGCTTTTCTAATATGAAGAGTGTTAAATTTGGGTTACTAATTGCCAAAAGCTCGTTAAACATCATGTAATCGAAGCTACTCCTTGGATCCTTTTCCTCTGCCTCTACCTCTTTTTCTAGCTCATCGAGCATCTCCTTTAACTTCTTTGCTTCTTTTATTTTCTTCTTTAATTTCTCCCTTTTCCTTCTCTCGAAAAATGATAATCTCTTTTCTTCCCCCATCTTTTTTCTTTCTACATTAATTATATCAGCTATGCTCCTTTAAATAAATTTTGACCACACTATGATATTATGATATAACATGAAAGCGGTAATTTTAGTTGCAGGCGAGGGGAAAAGGATGCGACCTCTTACTTACGAAAGACCGAAAGTAATGCTTCCAATAGCAGGAAAGCCAATAATTGAGCATCTGTTAGAGGAGATTAAAGAAGTTGGAATTAACGACTTCGTATTTGTTGTTGGATACCACGATGAAACCATTCGTGATTACTTCGGAAAAGGGGAACGGTGGGATGTTAATATTCAGTATGTAACACAAAAAACGCAGCTCGGCACTGCCGACGCGCTAAGGAGGACTGAGGGATTGATAGAAGACAAATTTCTTTTGCTGAACGGAGACACAATTGTAAGCGCTGCGGATATCGAAAAAATCATAACTGACGATGCTAATATTGCTCTTGGAGTAATAGAAGTAATAAATCCGGAGGATTACGACGTTGTTGAAGTAAAAGGAGAAAAGATAATGAAAATTCATAAAAAGATGAAAGAGCAGCCGTCATACTTGATAAATGCTGGCGTTTGTCTCTTAGATGAAAATATTTTCGACGCCATATCACGAACAGATAAATCGAAAAGGGGTGAATTTGAGCTCCCAGATTCTTTACAGATGCTGATAGAAGAAGGTTACGATATCTTTTGGAAGAAAATCGAGCACTGGATAGACGTTATCTACCCATGGGATTTGTTGGCTGCAAACGAGCTCTTAATTGACAAGATAAACTATGTAAATAGAGGAAAGATAGAAGAAAACGTTTGGATAAAAAACAAAGATAAGGTATCCATTGGAGATAACACCTTGATAAAATCCGGCTCTTACATAGAAGGACCTGTCGTGATAGGTGAAAATTGTGTAATCGGACCGAATAGCTACATACGTGCAAATACGTTTATTGGCGATACCTGCCATATAGGGAATGCAGTTGAGATTACGAACTCCATTATTATGAATGACACGAAAATCCTGCCTTATAATCATGTTGGCGATTCTGTTATTGGATGCCGATGCAATTTAGGTGCCGGCACGAAAATAGCAAATCTAAGGTTTGATGATGCAACGGTAAAGGCAAAAGGAATGGATACCGGGAGAAAAAAGCTTGGTGCAATCATAAGCGATGGAGTAAAGACTGGAATAAACGCGTGTATTGATGTCGGCACGGTTATCGGAAATAAAACGATTATCGGTCCCGGAGCTTTCGCATCAGGTTATATAAAGGAAAACTCGAGGATATTTTAATAACCTCTCTTAATTCTTTCCATTCGTTCTTCTTTCTTCTCTTTTACCGTCATTCGTTTCTCCCTGAGCATTTGTTCTCCTTCGAAAAATAAGATTTTATTTGGTTCTAAATCTTTGGTAACCACCGTGCCTGCACCTATTATTGAATTTGACCCAATTCTTACACCCGGCATGATTGACGAATTGACTCCAACTTTGCAGTTGTTAGCCATTATGCAGCCTAATTTATCCAATTCTGTATCCACCAGTTCATCCTCCACTTTTATCGAAATATTCTTTTCATCCAATCTGAAATTGGCTGTCACAGCACCATAACCAAAAGAACACTCATTGCCAATTATGCTATCGCCGATATAATTCGTATGGAACCAGCAGTCATTCCCGATGTATGCGTGCTTGATTTCTGTGGAATAGCCAACGACACATCTGTCTCCGATGTGAGATCCACGAATCAGCGAGTTGTTCCCGATAACACAGTCTTTACCAATATATGCCGGTCCTTTTATCACCACATTTTCAAAAATCTCTGCACCTGCTTCTATGATGACATTTCCCTCTATCTTTGCACTTTCCTGGATTTTTACACCATTTACAATCTGTTTATCTATCGTATTCAAAAAATACTCCATCACATTAAAAATGTGCCAGGGATATTTAATTGCTGTCCAAAAACCATCGTATTCAACCACCCTGAAGTCAAAACCATCCTTTATCATACGGTCCATCGTTCGCTCATAGACATCGTCTTGCTCACTTTCCGTTTCCTCTAAATATCTGATAAATTCATCTGAATTCCTGTGGAGATGAACCACGATATTAACCAAATTGCTGGGTTCTTTCCCCTCTCCCGGCTTTTCAACAATCTCTTTTATTTTTTCATTTTCAACAGTGAGGTATCCGCCGGGAAAGTATTTACATACCTTATAGCCAAGAATAGCCGATTCACCCTCTTTCTTCTTTAAAATCTCCTCATACGCAGAAGGTTCAAAAACATCATTTGGGTTCACAATAAGGATTTCCTCTCCTCTGAGCAGGTCTTTCGCTGTGAGCACCGCATCAGCCATACCTTTCGGCGTTTTCTGTACGGCATATTCAGCATCTTCCCCGCAGAGCTCCTTTAATTTGTCAACATTTGAGGGGTTGCCAACGAAAACGAAATCTTTTTCTTTTAATCCCAGCCCTTTCAAATGATCCATATGATGTAAGATTAACTCTTTTCCTATGAATTTGAGCAAAAATTTATCCTCCTCAAGGGGATACATCCGTTTTCCTATTCCGCCACATAAGAACAGTATTTTCATGTTAACTCCCGTTTAGCTTCATTTACAGCCTGAATAGCCATATCCATTATTTCTTTGAGTTCATCCCTGTCCTCGGACTCAGCGATTACCCTTATCAGCGGTTGAGTCCCACTGGCTCTTATTAAGACCCACGAGTCCTCAAAATCCAGTCTTAAACCATCCAATGAATTGGTGCGATGAGCAGGAAAAACGTCTAAATGCATATGAACTCGTCCCAAGACTTCGTATTTTAGTTTATCGGCGACAGGAACTCCTTTTTTATCGAAATACAGAGTCGGCATTTCATTAATAAACGCACGGATCTCTTCGACATTCTCAATATTAGCCAATAAGTACATGGCAGCATAAATGCTATCTGGATAGTAGCCCATTTCTGGCATTATGTAGACGCCCACCTGTTCAACGCCTATCGAAGCTCCTTCCTCCTTTACCCTGTGACCCACGTATCCATCCCCAACTTTACCCCTTATCACCTCGCCGCCCAAATCCTCTATTGCATAATCGAATAAACGACCGGTCTCCACTGTTGTTACCACTTTCTTTTTATTTGTTTCTTGTACCCTTAATCTCGAAATAAAAGAAATCGCCTCATTATAGCCAATAAACCCTTTTTTATCACAGAAAACAACTCTGTCTGCATCGCCATCAAAACAGATTGCGAGATCAGCATTTTCTTTTCGTAGATAAGAAATTGTCTCTTTTAATGTTTCTGCCGTTGGTTCGGGGCTTCTATTTGGGAACAATCCATCGGGTTCGTCATTTAATGGTAGAACATCTATGCCAGCTTTTTTAAAGACCATAGATGCATAATCCGCAGCGGCACCATTTCCGGGATCAACTACTACTTTGAAATACCTGTTAATTTCTACCCGTTTCAAAAGTTCGTCTGCATGTGCCTTCTTTGCATTATAATCGTATCTTAGCGTGCCGATTTTATTCCATGTAGGCATCCTGTATTCATTCCACATTAATGCTTCTTCAATTATTTGTTCATCGTGCACGGTGTAAGCCATGCCATCACACCAGAGCTTTATTCCATTATATTCAGGAGGATTATGGGATGCTGTTATCAGCACTCCGGTATCGTAATTTTGATCTTTCGTTAAAAAGGCAAGCACTGGCGTAGGGACAATACCAAGATCAACGACATTTATATTACATGTTAATATACCGGATATAAGTGCGCTTTTTAAGAGGTCTTTCGTCACTCTGGTGTCTGTTGCTATGGCAATATTTGATTTCTCTGGAAGAGAGGAGGCAATAGCTTTCCCCAAGTTAAAGCAGAATTCGGGGGTTATTCTTTTAAAGACTTTACCTCTAATCCCGCTTGTTCCAAACAATCTCATAAGTTAATTACCTCTTCTTATAATAGATTAATTCTTCTTTGAAGATATATATTTATATTTGAAAGGACATAATAAATATACATGGAGATTGAATATTACATACTTATCGGTATTGGTATCGGAATTATTGCGAATGTCATTTTTGAATTTTTAGGTTACGGTATGAATAAAGTAACAGGGGAAATTTCGATATCCCCGCTTAGAGAATTTTGGAAAACGTTCCTCAGGGAAGGGGGAATTATTGTAAATATAAGTTGAATTTACATATGGCGAGGTTTATTATAAAAAAAAGTTGAGAATGTCAAGATAATAGTAATGAAAGAGAACAAAAATTGGAAGAAGAAAAATCGGTGTTTCGTAGGATATAGCGTAAAAACGAGAATATATCCGGGGGGATAAGAAATGGCATTTAAACAAGCGGTTGTGCTTGCTGCGGGAGAAGGAGAAAGGTTGAGACCGTTTACAGCTTCAAAGCCAAAGGTAATGATAAAGGTAGCGAATAAGCCGGTTCTGCAGTATGTAGTAGAAGCATTGGAAAGAAACGGAATAAGGCGGATTATACTTGTCGTAGGCTACAAAAAAGAGAAGATAATGGATTATTTTGAAGACGGGAAGGCTTTAGGCGTGAAAATAGAGTATGTAGTTCAGAAACACCTGCTTGGAACCGGGGATGCACTGAAGCAAGCAGAGAATAAAACAGATGCGAGATTTCTTGTTTTGCCTGGCGATAACGTAATTGAGGCAGATACCATTTCGGATTCTGGTCTTTTGGATATAGAACAAAATGGAAATGCGATATTGATAAAAGCGCATAAGGATGTGAGCAAATATGGTGTTGTAACGGTGAAAAACGGAATGGTCGTGGATATTATAGAGAAACCAAGCAAAGAGATAAGCAATCTGGTCAATACCGGAATATATGCCTTTGAGAAGGGAATATTTGGATTTATTGATGGAGAGCTGACATCGGGATTAAGAAGCATGATCCGTGCAGTGAATCGTATAAAGGCATGTGAAACGCACGGAGCCTGGTTGGATGCTGTTTATCCCTGGGACATCCTGAGTTTGAATGCCATAGTTCTGAGGGAGAACCCTGCAAAGTTGGAGGGAAAAATTGAACGTGGTGTGACAATAGATAAGCGAGTGTCAATAGGTAAAGATTCGGTGATAAGGGGAAATTCATATGTGAAAGGACCGGTTATAATAGGAGAGAACTGCGAGATTGGTCCTAATGCATGTGTTTTCCCTTCCACGAGCATAGGAAATAATGTTACAATTGGTGCATTTACAGAGATTAAGAACTCGGTGTTAACAGACGGTGTGAAAATTGGCTCTTTCTCCTCTATTCAAGATTCTATTTTTGATAGTGGGACGTATGCTGAGGGAGGACTCATAGCACGAAGCGAAGAGGCGGATATAGAAATCGGTGGTGAGTATCACCGCGTGAAAGTTGGAACGATGGTAGGAGAATATTGTGAGATAGGTAGCAATGTAATCGCTTATCCGGGAACGATAATTGGAAATCGTTGTAGGATAAAATCAATGAAAGAACTGAGAGGGAAAATACCAGACGGTAGTTGGGTAGTGTAAGGGGAGACAATAGGCAAGTAGGCAATAGCCATTGGCTATTTACTAATAAAAAATGTGTGGAATTGTGGGGTATGTAGGAGAACGAGAAGCGCTGCCAATCATCTTAGACTCGTTGAAAAGGATTGAATACAGAGGATATGATTCCTGTGGTGTGTTTGTGTTGGAAGATGGCGAGCCGAAGCTACATAAAGATGCGGGAACCATTGACCATTTGAAAAAGAACTTATCAGAATCTGAGTACAAGGGTAAAGTAGCAATTGGGCACACGAGATGGGCAACACATGGAGCACCATCGAAAAAAAATGCGCATCCTCATCTCGACGGCAAAGGCGAAATTGCCGTCGTCCATAATGGTATAATCGAGAACTACCAATTAATAAAAGAGGAGCTTTTGAGCCTGGGATGCAAGTTCGTATCAGAGACAGATACGGAAGTCATACCGCATCTGATAAACCTTTCTTTAAAAAAGAAAGCTTTACTAAAGAAAGTTAGTTCAGAAAAGTTTGATTGGCAACTAAAGGAAGCGGTAAGGGAAGCCTTAGCTTGTTTGAATGGGTCTTATGCAATAATAGTCGCAGCAAAGGGTTTTGACGGGTTGATAGCAGCGAGAAAGGAATCTCCGCTCATTATAGGTGTTGGAGACCGTGAAAATTTTATCGCTTCTGACGTACCGGCAGTGCTTGAACAAACGAACAGAGTAATTTATTTGGAGGAGGGAGACCTCGCAGTTGTAAAAAAGGAATCAATTTACATAGAGAACGGTGGTGCAGAAGTAAGGAGGGAAGGAAGATTAATACCCTGGACGATAGAGGACGCCGAGAAAGGAGGATACGAGCATTTCATGCTGAAAGAAATTCATGAGGAGCCAAGGGCAATTATGGATACGCTTAGAGGTCACATAGCCGAGGATGGGATAAATCTGGGGATTGATTTTAAGATCGAAGGTGGTGCGAAAGGCAGAAGCATTTTGATGGTTGCATGTGGAACGTCCTATTATGCAACTCTGTGTGGGAAACAGATAATAGAGAATTTAGCAAAGGTGCCTGTTCAAGTAGAGCTTGCATCAGAGTTCAATTACTCTGATTTTGTGCTGGATGGCACGAATATAATAGCAATGGCAATTACACAATCTGGGGAGACCGCGGATACATTGATGGCGCTGAAAAAAGCGAAGAGATACGGTAGTAAAACAGTGGCACTAACAAATGTCGTAGGGAGTTCGGCTACGAGAATTGCGGACGAAACGATATACATGGGTGCGGGTCCGGAGATAGGCGTTGCAGCGACAAAGAGCTTTGTTGCACAACTCGTCATTTTTTATCTGCTGGGTTTGTCCCTCGCGAAGATGCCAGAGAGTGAGTTTGTGGGATATTTAGAGGAGCTAAAGAGAATGCCGCAAATAGCTCAAATAGTGCTTGACGAAGCAAATGGGGACATACAAAAGCATGCCAGGTATTTTTCCAAATACGAGCATGCGTTCTTCATTGGAAGGGGAGTAAATCTGCCTATTGCCCTGGAGGGAGCGTTAAAACTGAAGGAAATATCGTATATCCATGCAGAGGGATACGCCGCAGGAGAACTCAAACACGGACCTTTTGCACTGCTTACCGAAGATACACCCGTAGTTGTGATTCTGACCCATGATAATGTTTATGAGAAGACTTTGGGGAACGTGAAGGAGATAAAGGCAAGAGGGGCACCGGTGATTGCGATAGCAGAAGAAGGGGACGAGGAAGTGGAGAAATATGTGGATGCGGTGATAAGAGTTCCGGGGACAAGTGCAATATTCTCCCCAATCCCCAATACTGTTGCTCTTCACTTACTCGCGTACTGGACGGCAAAAGAGCGGGGATGTGAAATTGACAAGCCGAGGAATCTGGCAAAGAGCGTGACGGTGGAGTGAAATCTCCAACAACCTTTCGTATCATAAGCTTCAGATGGCTCCTGGGAGGAGAGAGGTCTATGGGAAGTTCTTCCGGAGTTTCGTATAGAAGCTAAAGTTTTCGCTTACACTTATACATGCACATATAAGTTCTAACAGCTTTTTCTAGAGTTGAAAACGTAGGTACACCACTTTTGTAGAAAAGTCTCCTCGCTTGCCCATCCACACGGTTAGGAGTGGTATAAGTTTCTTTTCCACTATCTTTAGCACCTTTTTAGCTAAATCGGTTGATTGTGCAGATCACTATAATCCCATCAACATTCGGGCCGGATAGGCATGCCCTTATAGCCTTTCGACATCAGCATCTCCCAGTATGTCTAATGGGTTCCCCCTGCTCCAGCAGAGGAATTCCTCCAGGGTGAGTTTCAGCTCTTCCGAAAGTTCCGCCATTTCCCCACCGTTATCGATAACGGAATCCGCAGCCATGACGCCAGGGCACCGGCATTAGAGATGATGGCTAAGCGTGGTCCGGCTGGAAGATATTTCGAATACGCTCTTTGGATTAAGCATGCATTCTATTCGATACATTTACAGCCCAGCTACTATTAAATATGAATACATATATCAAAATATGAAGTAATAAAGAGATTTTTTTAGGGAAAAAGGGATAAAAAGTGGCAGGCGAGGCAAGATTTTTGGGAACATGGGCTAAACAGACGTTCTATTACGCAATCGCAGGTATTTTAGTTGCTCTTGCAATCGCAGGCTTCTTTTTAGCTTTGAATTTCTTCTCTCCTTTGTTTTTAGAGCTACTCGGTGGTTACTATCCGCCGACACCAGAAAATGAACCTCATTTCTTCGCTTTCACCCCCCTCTTAGGGGATGCCTTCACCAATCCGCTATTGTTGGTTCTATTAGCCCTTATTCCAGCATTTGGCGGTCTGATATGCGGATTAGTAAAATTTAAACTTCTTCCGGTTGAAAAACCAGAACTACACGAGACTGATGTGTTCATAGACGGGTTCCACAATGAGAAGGGAGTAATAAAAGGCAAGACCGGCTTGATGCGAGGAGTATATTCGGTGCTGACGATTGGCTCAGGCGGAAGTGCGGGGAGAGAGGGACCGAGTGCAATGCTGGGTGCGACAGTGGGTTCGGTTTTCAGCAGATTTTTAAAATTAGACGTGAGAGAAAGAAGGAAGATTGTATCAGCGGCAGCAGGAGCAGGAATAGCAGCGATTTTTAAATCGCCACTTGGTGGCGCATTCTTTGGTATTGAAACTTTATACAAGCGAGATATGGAAATAGAGGCGCTGGTTCCTGCGATAATTTGTTCTATCACAGCGTATATCGTCTCCTGTTATTTCTTAGGACTGGGGCACCTTTATGAAATAGGAGAATATGACACGGCAGCCCTTTTAAAACCTTTTTCTTTGCTTCTATTTCTGGCTCTTGGATTAGCATGTGTTCCCTTTGTTATTGCATTTGCCAAACTGCTGGAGATAATAAGGTCTTTTTTCTTCGGAAGACTGAAGATTCCTGACTACCTCAAACCAGGAATAGGCGGATTTATGATTGGTATCCTTTTCCTCATTGGTTATCTCATTGTTAATCCACATCATGGGGTAGAAAGGGGGATAGGAATAGCGAGCGGAATATTTGGTGGGGGGTATGGATTTATACAGTTAACATTTTACGGCAAGCTTACATTGAGCGTTTTAGTATTCATCGCAGTTGCGAAAATCATAGCGACTGCTTTAACCTTAGGGTCAGGAGGTAGTGGTGGCTCGTTTCTACCCTCTTTAACCATGGGTGCGGCGTTAGGAGGAGCAATAGGACAGGCACTCAGCTATTTCTTCCCAGAAACGGTAGGGAACCCGTGGGTATATTCACTTATCGGCGCAGCGGCTTTCTTTGGTGCCGCGGCTAATGCACCACTCACTGCGCTTTTCATCGTTTGTGAAATCTCAGGTTCTTATACACTGTTTGTTCCCACTTTACTTGCTATAATCCCTGCTTATTCCCTGGTAGGTAGATGGACGATTTATCCAGGTCAATATGAATTAAGGAAGGAGTCGCCAGCCCATAGGAGAGAATTCATGATAGATATACTGGAGGGGATAAAAGTGAAAGATGCATATACGAAGGATGTGCTCGTTATTCCAGCAGATAAGACGGTGAAAGAGGGACTCCATTTTGCAGAGAGAACAGGGCACATAACTTACCCGGTGGTTGATAAAGAAGGGAAGATGGTGGGAATAACGACCATAGTGGATTTAGAAAAACAAAGAGAGATAGGCGCGGATTATAGGAGAATAAGGCTGATATGCACGAAGGATGTGATAGTAGCATATCCAGAGGAGTTTTTGGAAGATGTGCTGCATAAGATGGACACTTACAATATAGGGCGATTGCCAGTGGTAAAAGGGGGAAGTGAAGAAGGCGAGAAAGAATTGTTAGGAATAATAAGCAGGTCGGATATAATAAGGGAGCACTGCCGCAGATGGTCGCGTATTAAGATGGAGTCTTCATAAAAGTAGATAATCCGGTCTATAAACTATATTTCTCATCACATCTCCCCAATCCACTTCCGTCATCACGCACCCGGTCTTTGAAAGCACCACGCCTATCATTGGAACCCCTTTGGATGTAACATATCTCATTGTTTCGTAAAGGTCATGCTGACAGGCAATGCCCATCGCAGCCCGAGGCTGTTTATCCCTTACAGCGCGCTTGACAAACTCGCCACCAGGTGCAATGCAAATTTCTACACCGTGTTCGTCACACATCTTTTTAATCTCTGCAATACCGCATCTACCACACTCTGCACAGATTATACCTTCTCGCGGCGATGTCTTCGCAGGACATTCGAGGTTGCGAAGGCACTGAGGCAGGAACAACAACCTCTTATTCATCGGTGCCTTTCCATACGCATCTTTATATATCGAATTCATCAGCGCAATGCCTATTTCATCTATGATTACTGGATTTATATGGAAGTATCCAAGGAATAGCTTGGAGGGTTGGTAAAAGAGGTTGAGTACAAAGAGCGTGAATCTTGGGAATAGGTCTCGTTTATAAATGGCTAGGCCCACAGCAGTTAAAATTAGCGCTACCAACGCCACAGCAAAGATTACAAAAATTTCGCCCACTAATACATACACCGAGTCAGGGATAAGGGAATAGGGAATAGCCAAATAGGGAAATAGAGAACTGATATTAGCTTGTCTATTGCCCACGTGGATATTAGATAATAATTTATTTATTATTTCTTCACGGTCAACAGTAGTATTGACGCATCCGGGAGTAATTAAAGGTACGCCTTGCGCTATCACACCCATGAGCTTCGCGTTTAACATCCCTTCATGCAGGTTTGGGTAGCAAGCAACGCCTACCACCGCTTTTGCTTTTGGTCTGCTGTACATGAGGATACGCCCTGTGAACGTCCCACCTGGCGATATGTACATCCTGATGCCAAGTTCTTTACAAATAGCACTTAGTTCTGCAATCATGCATTTACCGCATTCCATGCAATGAATACCATCTACCGGGTTCAGTTTAGCCGGGCATTCCGTGCTTCGGATGCACTGCGGCAGGAGTAGAACACGCTCTTCCATGCTCGTAGCAGCGAAATCAGGATAGTTAAGTGCGTTTCTTATCTCTACTGATACACGGTCTATCAGACTCGGGTCAACACGAAAGAAGGAAAGCAACCTCCGTAACGGTTCGTAAAGCAGAGTTATTATGAACAGCACGAAATTAGGTAATAATATTCTTTTGGTATGTAACGTAAAGGAGCAAAAGAGGAGCGCTAATACTAAGAGAACCACAAATGCTAATGCTAAAATTATTATCACCTTCCCTATTGCTTCGAGCACCAAACTTTCTTTGAGAAAGAAAGCGTGAGCAAATGGACTGAAGAAAGTCATATATACTTAAATGTTCCTTTTTGTAAAATACCTTCGGGGATAATACTTAACATATCGAATGGATCAGAAGTTCCCCGAAGGGGAATTTGGGCGGAGGCCGAAGGCAGGTTGATTCGACCAGAATGGACTTTCCACAAATCCAAAAAATGAAGTCTCTTTATTGAGTTTTATTTCCAATATAAACCTTTAAATTCGGGTATAATTGATTTTTTACACCCCATGCTTTCTTTCACCACCTTTCCATTCAATTCAACGAGTTTTACGTGTTCAAGCTTCTCCACCAATTTATTCACCGAAAGAGGAATCGTTTTCTTTTTCGCCATTCCGCGGTTTCTAAAGTCCAATTTCCTATATCCGTGCTTTCCAGTCGTTACCTTCATCGCTTCCCGCCGGGTTTTGGTCAAAGGCGTATATTTCTACATCGGGGAAAGCGGATGAAGTTGCTATGGCTATCCCTACAAAGAGAAACACCAGAGCACCGTCAAATATTAACACAATCTTTTTATCCATCCTATCTGATTTTGATGATTCTCGACTTTTAAAACGGCATGAGCGATTTTTAAAGGAGTGTCGAAGGGTTATCACAATGAACTTGACAAAGGTTAAATAAAACACGGGCTAATGAAATCATTGTCTAAAGGTATGTATTTATCGCAAGCTTTTCTTAATGCAACAGAAGGAGCATCTTTAAAATATGCGTGTTCCACATGTTTACCCCTATCTTTCACGGCATTTACCGCTGCGGCGAAATCTCCATCGCCACTCACGAGAATTGCAGTATCATACGTGTCATCATAGGCGTATTTTAACATATCAACAGCAAGGAGAATATCAACACCCTTCTCGATAAAAGTATCTCCGCGAGGTTCAAGTCTTCCTAATTTAAGTTCGAGATAAGGAGTGCGTTCTAATAATGAAAAAAATTTTTGCTGCGATTTATATTTCTCTTCATCAATTTCTTTTTTGTGAGGGGCATTATAATAATAAATTCGGATAAGTTTACGATTCTCCCCGCAGAGTAAGGTAGCAAATTTATAGAAATCTACTCTTGTTCTTCCAAGATTAGCTTTAAGGCCATGATAAAAATTACTTCCGTCTATAAAAAGGGCTACCCTTTCCATGGTTATCGCTATATCATTATAACACAACAATGAATAGAAATGAGAGGTTACTTCGTTTGGTAACCCCTCAGTGATTATATACCTGCCGTTGGTGCGTATTCAATGGCAGGGAGGATATTAGTTAATAATTAAACTTAGGTATATATATTATTTTCGATTTGTTATCCGATAAGATAACAGATGTTTTGAAAAAGACGAATTTTATCTCGGCAAAGTTTCAGAAAGGGAGAAGGAGAAAAAAGTTTGAATAGTTTTTTGATTGATCAAACTTTTTCTAAAAGTTTGTTCCAATAACTCGCAACCTTCTCCGTCTTCTCCGCCGCTATACCAACATATTTCTCCGCATCAAAAACCTTCTCCTTCTGCTCATCTGTAAATTTCCGTAAATATGATAATATCTCATCATCTTGCTCGACAACTTCTCGCAACGATTTATTCTCCGTATACGCCTGAAAACTCTTCCTTCGCACATATTCATGCGCATTCGGATGCCCGTAATAAGAAAGGAGAATGTACATTGGTTCCGCAATGATATTATCCTTAGAGATCATAAAATTTTCTCGCATCCGTTCCCTATCCACTACCAACCGCTCGGAAATCCTTCGTAGCCTTCTAATACAGTAATCAAACACCACCAGCAGCTCCTGCGTATAGCGCTGAGATGCCGAATTCGTAAGGTCGCGTTGGTGTTCAGAAATCTGGTCGAGATACATCGTTACTGCCTGCGGCATGAATCTTTTCCACAGGCTTTTCACTCCTTCAAAACCAATAGGATTTCGCTTATGCGGCATTGTAGAAGAACCTACCTGCTCCTCCGCTACTTTTTCCATCACCTCACCTATCTCACTTCGCTGGAGGTGCCGCATATCATCGCAGAAATTAGCTAGGACTGAGAAACTGCTTATAATCGAATGAACAAAATCAGACATAGGTTCGGGCGGGACAATCTGCGTGGATATTGTTGCAGGGTTTATAGCGAGCATAGCGAGCACTTCGCACTCAAACTCCTCCGGGTCATCAAAGATTAGAGATGTCGCATTATACGCACCAACAGCACCAGAGAATTTACCCACAAGGTTTTCACTCGCTTCCTTCACCTTTAAGATCATTGACCCCCATCGGTTCACGTACTGCGCAATCGCGAACCCAAAAGTAATAGGTTCGGCGTGTTGTCCATGCGTCCTCCCTATTTGCAAAGTATCCTTCTCTCTTCGTGCTAAATCTATCCATGTTCGCTCCAATTCGAGCATATCTGGTATTATTACTTTCATCACGGCGTCTTTATACCTGAGCGCATTTGCTGTATCCACGACATCATAAGAAGTAGCGCCGAGATGCACGAAAGATTTCGCCTTATCGCTTACCTTGTTCCTTATTACATTAACGAGCGCACGGATGTCATGTTTTGTTCGTTTTTCTTCTTCGTACACTTCTGCTGCATTTACCCTTGATGCTGCTTCCACTATTTCATCGCATAATTCTTTACTCAGAATGCCCCTATGCTCGAAAACTCGCGCAAGTGCTGCTTCTACTTTCGCTTTATACTGCACGAAAGCTTCCTCTGATAGATAATCTCTCAATTCACTCACCGCATACCGGTAGTCCGTAGGCGAGAATTCCGAAAAGTCTATCTCTTCTTTCATTTTCTTTATCCTTCTATTTATCTTTTGTCCAATTCATTTGCATGCATTTTTCACAGCCACTGCTCTATTCTTCGCTGCGAAACGTTTATTTTTGACTTTAAAATCCTTTCCAGGGCTTTACTCACCCGCTCCTCCGAGAAGTTGTGCTCTTCGCAGAGAAATTCTTTTACTTTCTCTTCATCCGGTGTTTCCCAGTTTATTTCATAAGATTCATTCACATCAGGCTGCAAGAAGATATTTCGAATGATTTCGTAATTCTCTATTCCCTCTATTTTTTCTATTTTCGCTTCTGCTATTACTTTTTCGATGCTACGATGTCTTTTTATCAGCTTCAGTGCACTTTTAACTCCTATCCCTTTTATTCCCGGGTTGAAGTCAGTACCAACTAAAATTGCAATGTCCACAAGCTCTTCTCTGGTTATCCCGTGTTTCTCTTCGAGTTCTTTTAATTCAATGACTTCTGGTGTCGCCTTTCTTCTCGCGGCGCTAAGATTTCTTATCATAGTCGGCGCGCCAAAAAGCAAAGAATCGTAATCTTGAGAGGAAACGAGCTCTGCATCTCCTCTTCGAACCATATAAGCAGCTTGTGCTTCCCCCTCTGAAGCTGCCTGCACGCAAGGAATACCCAGATATGTTAAGAGTCGCTTCGCTTCTTCTACTATCGTCATGTCAATTCTTGCAGATGCCCGAGCATACTTAAACGCTTCTTCTGGAAGCAAGACCTTGGCTTCTTCCCATTTCCTTCTCGCCTCTTTTCTCCGTTCCGATCTGCCCTCGATAACTTTTGCTTTTAACTCAGATGGTTTGCCATCAAAAACGAATATCTGCTTTATTCCACACTCCATTAAATTTGTCGTGCGGTATATCAGCCCGGAGAGGTGAGAAGTCGTTCTACCCGAAGAATCTTTCAGTGGTGTTCCATCTGGCTGACGAATGATGCTTAAGAACTGGTAAAGCGTGTTATACGCATCTACGGCAACGGTTTTACCTGAAAGAGCCTCTAAACTCGTTTCTTTTGGCTCTAATATCGCACCAATATTGACCCCCATCTTTTTCTTCTTTTATTTAAATTTAAAAATAAATTAGCAATGGAATAAATAAACAAATGTAACACGAAGAGGGAAAAAATGAATGTCATTGAAGTTTTGATAGAAGGGGGAAAAGCGAGTCCTGGACCTCCTTTGGGTCCTGCTCTGGGTCCGCTTGGAGTAAATATAAAGGAAGTGGTGGGCAGTGTAAATGCGCTTACAAGGGACTATGCGGGAATGGAAGTCCCAGTAAAGATAACCATTGATGCTGCTGGAAAGGTAGATATAACTGTGGGCGTACCTCCGACATCAGCATTGATAAAGAGAGAGTTAGGGATTGAAAAAGCAAAAACAGACACCGCAACCGATTATGTCGGGGATATATCCTTAAAGCAAATAAGAGAGATAGCGCAAAAGAAGCGCAATGAGATGTTAGCAACTTCGTTAAAAAGCGCCATTAAAGAGGTAATAGGCACTTGTGTTTCCATGCGTATAAAGGTGGAAGGAAAAGATGCGAAAGAGATTCAGAGAGATATCGAAGAGGGTATGTATAACGAGGTGATAACATGAGTATGGAAGCTGAAGAGATAGTAGGAGAAGTCGAGAAGGCATTGAGCTCGAAAGAACGGGGGTTTGTTGAAAGTGTGGATCTCAGCATAAATCTAAAAAATATAGATTTGAAGCAGCCGAAGAACAGGATAAATGTGGATGTGGTTTTGCCTAATAAGTTCAGGGAGCCGAAGATTGGCGTTTTTGCTTCTGGTGAGATAGCATTGAAAGCGAAAGAGGCAGGTGCAGAGGTGATAGACCCAGAAGACCTGAAAAGGATGGATAAGAAAAAAGCAAGAGAACTGGTGAAAAAATACGACTTCTTCGTTGCCGATGCATCTCTTATGTCTTTAGTGGGTAAAAGCTTGGGTACTATTCTTGGTCCACGTGGTAAGATGCCCGATCCTATTCCTCCGGGGGCTGACCCGGCACAAATACTGGCGCGGTTGAAGGGGACAGTTAAAGTAAGGTCAAAAACTACGACTTTATGGGTAAATATAGGTCGTAAAGATATGAATGCAAAGGATATAGCAGAGAATGCCGTAGCGGTGATAAAAGCAATAGAAGCGCGTTTGGCGCGTGGCTGGCAAAATATAGGTTCTATTTATCTGAAAACAACCATGGGACATGCGGTGAAGGTAGTGTAATGAAAGCAAAAAAGAGGGTAAAACGAGCTAAGGAATGGAAGCGCGAGCAAGTCGATGCTATAAAAAATTTGATAAGTTCCTACAAAACAGTAGGTATAGCAAAAATAAGAGGGCTGGGTTCTAAGCAACTACAACGAATAAGAAAAGAATTCAGGGATAAAGCAAGGTTAAGAGTATCGCGAAATAGCTTGATTTCTATTTCGTTTAGGAAAAGCGGGATGGATGAGGTGGTGAACTTTGTAGACGACCAGATGGCATTGATATTCACCGATTTGGATCCTTTTGAATTGTACAGGGTGATAGAAGAGGGGAAGATACCAGCACCAATAAAGCCCGGTGCGGTTGCTCCACACGATATTGTGATAGAGGAGGGGCCCACCTCGCTTAAGCCCGGACCGATAGTGGGCGAATTGCAGAATTTGGGCATCCCCGCGGGAATAACAGGGGGAAAGGTGGTGATAAAGCAAAGAAAAGTAGCAGTACGGGGTGGGGAAAGAGTTTCTCCTGCACTTGCAGAGATGTTAGCAAGGCTCGAAATCCACCCGATAAAGGAGGGTTTGGATTTATGTGCTGTGTATGACGTTGAAGGAGAAGTGCTATACACGCCTGATGTTCTCCATATAGACCTCTCGAAATACTTTTCGGATGTGAAAGAAGGAGTAAAAGCGGCTTTTTCGCTTGCCACACGCATAAAGTATGACTATCCTACTCGATATACTATCGGCGATTTGATAAGCGAAGCAAATGTAAAATCGGTGGCGTTGGCATTTAATATTGCTTATCCAACTTCTGTGACAATAAAGCCGTTGATTCAGAAGGCGTATTCCAATGCACGAAATTTGTCCATAAACGCGTGCATATACGAACGCGAGACAATGGCTTATTTACTTGCGAAGGCATGTTCGCAGGCACGAAGTCTGGAGGCGTATTTGGGCGAATGGAACTGAGATTCACAAAGATGCATGGCTGTGGTAACGATTTCATTCTGATAGACGATCGAGAAGACCGGATAGGGGAGGAAAAGAAAAGACAAATCGCACGATTTTTATGTCAGAGACGATTCTCAGTTGGTGCAGATGGTGTTTTGTTCCTGTGTAGACCTACAACGAGTTCGTATGACGTGAGGATGCGAGTTTTCAATGCCGACGGTTCCGAGGCGGAGATGAGTGGAAACGGGATGAGGTGTTTCGCCAAGTACGTGTACGAAAGAGGGTTAGTGCGAAGTAGGCGAATGAGGGTGGAGACGTTGGGCGGATTGATTGTTCCCGAAGTAGAAGTGGATGAAAGAGGTCTTATGGTTACTTCTATCAGGGTTTTCATGGGTAAACCCGTTTTTGATAAAATAGATGGGGCGTTTTTTGTGAACGAAGAAATAGGAGAGATTAAACTAACTTCGGTACGCCTTGGCAATCCTCATGCCGTGGTCATTATTGACTCGTTTAATGGGCTGGATGTGGGTACAGTAGGAAAAAGCATAGAATCGCATCCAGCTTTTCCTGACAGGACTAATGTGGATTTTGTGAGGGTAGAAGCGAAAAAAATGAATGTGATAACTGTGAGGACGTATGAAAGAGGAGTGGGAGAGACATTATCCTGCGGAACCGGGTCAACAGCTTCTGTGCTTACATTGAATAAACTTGGATATATAAATCCGCGTGTACCAGTTACAGTACACACCAAAGGCGGGGATTTGGCGGTAGAGCTAAAAGAAGAAGGAGCATATCTTGTGGGTCCTGCGGAAGTAGTGTATGAGGGAGAGGTATCTGTTCAAAATTCTGCGGATTTTTGAGTTGTCAATTTCAATAGAATCGAACACTTATTACACAGCCTATCCGGCTTCATCCTCGCTTCGTATAATGAATTAGAGAATTGCATAACGCAATAGTTAGTGCAATGCGGTAGCCCAAAAACATGCCCGAGCTCGTGAATGGCTTCCTTTTTTATCAAATCGAGCGAATCGAGCCTGTGAATCGAGAGAACCGCCGCTCTACCGGGTTGTGCTACTCCAAACACAAAATTCATTCCCTTCACATATATATCATCGCTTACAATCCATAAACATAACGAAGACTCTGTTGCTGTCGATATGCCTCTGTCTTTAATAAGATAACTCAGGAGAATAGAAGCATCATATTGCCCTCTATTCGCGTTGTAGGCACCTTTTACTGCTATCGCCTCAAAATGAATCGCTTCGGTTGTTTCTATCCGGAAAACATCTTCAACTGCTTCTTTCACCGGTAGCACCACATCTTCGCTATTTTCATCGTGAAATATCCTGAGCTTCTTCATGCCGTGCTTCCACAACCTTTATATATATTGTTTCCTATAAAACGTTGAAGGCATGAGAAAAATAGTGAACAAGCCAGATTTGAAGATGTTTGTGTTCTATGGACTGCTTCTTATACCAACTTTCTTTTTGTGCTACGAGGAGCGAAACCTAACTTTCTTCTTTGTCATCACAGCGATGCTTTTGACAAGTGTAATTGAGGTTCCAATCTACAAGCTTAGAACAAAAAAGCCGGAATACAGCGAACTCGAAGCCCGGTGTATCGGTGAATTTTATGGAGTGCAAATAGTAGAGGAAATGCAGGGAGACCGCGAAAGAACATATAAAACAAGAGTAACGTTGAACATGGGTGGTTTTATTATACCCCTCTTTTTCGCCTTTTATCTGCTGCTGAGCTATACCACACTCATGTTAGAAATAGCGATGTCCATCTTGCTAATGACTGTCTTTTCCTACATACTTTCAGAGGTGAAAGCAGGTGTAGGTATAGTAATTCCAAGCTATGTGGGTATCTTTGCTATTCCTCTTGGGCTTATACTCGCACCAGAATCCGGGAATACCGCAATAGCCGGGTTAATATTTGTATTGGCAATTTTTGGCATTCTACTTGGGATACTGATAACGTTGGCAACACTGCCAAAAGAAGAAGTAGGCAGTGCTTTCTTTAATCTCGGTGGAATTGGCAGTTTCCATTCCATATACCTCATCTCCCTTTTGGCTTTGTTTATCGGAACAGTAGCATAACAGAGAATGCAAAGTGCAAAACGCAAAAGTAAAGTGATAATAAAATTGGGTGGCAGTCTAATAGAAAAAGGCAGAGACATCATACGATTTCTTAGAGAGTATGTAGACGAGAAAGAGAAAGCTCCAACCATAATATTAATCCCCGGCGGGGGACCCTTTGCAGAAGTCGTAAGAAACGTATCAGCAGATATGTCAATATCAGAGGAGACTGCGCACTGGATGGCTGTTCTCGCGATGCACCAGTACGGGCTTTTATTAGCAAATGGTGAAATCGGGATTGCTTTAGTGGAAAGCATGAAAGAAATAGACGGGGCTGAACCTATACGCATATTACTACCCTATGAGGTTCTAAAAGCAGATGATTGCCTACCGCATACATGGGATGTCACATCTGACACGATAGCAGCGTTTGTTGCAAATAAAATAGGTGAAAAGACGTTCATAAAACTAACCGATGTTGATGGGATAATAGACGAAAAAGGGCATCTTATCAAAGAAATCTATGCAAAAGAAATGGTAGAGCTCGAGGAGAAGGGATGTGTTGACGCAGGGCTCCCAGGATTTTTAATGCAGAACAGAATGAGTTGCACGATTGTAAACGGCAACTTCCCAAATCGAATAATAGCTGCAATTGAAGGAAAAGAAACACTCTGCACAAAAATACTTGCAATTACAAAAAAGTTTTAGACAGGAGAAGCCCCGGAAACTTTTTCTCGATGAGGATGCGAGGAAAGAGCGTCTATATTCAACTTTAAACTCTTCTCCAATTCCTTATACCTATTCCGAATGGTAATCTCAGTTGTACCTGCAACCTTGGCTATCTCCTTCTCTGCTCGATACTCGCCCTCATCATTACTTAAAACTGCGGCTATGTATATTGCCGCCGCTGCCGTTCCTATGGGTGCCCACCCTCTGGCTGCTCCCGCCCCTTTATTCCGCTTTAGTATCTCTATTGCCTTTTCCCTTGTCCCCTCACTTAATCCAAGTTCGGAGCAGAACCGAGGTATGTAGTGCGCTGGGTCCGCAGGTGCAATCTTTAACCCAAATTTCCTTAAGAGAAAAATATACGCGCGTCTTATTTTCTTTAGAGGGCTTCTTGACACCTTTGCAATCTCTTTCAGTGTTCGTGGAACACCGTATTGTCTACAAATGATATACAGCATTGCAGAGACCAATTCCTCAATACTTCGTCCTTTAATCAAATTTTGCTTCGCTGCTTTTCGGTATAAGACCGAAGTTGCCTCCTTGATGTCATTCGGCAGTTTAAGCGCACATGCCATTCTATCTATCTCAATAAGTGCGAATGCAAGGGTCTTTTCACTGCTATCCATATTTACCCAGCGTAATCTTTGTATTCCCGCGGGCAATTTTGGCGTAGGTGTGCTCAGACCTTTATCATGGATTCTATAACTCATACCGGGACCTGTTCTTACCCGTTTAGAAGCTTGTTCGGAGTCATATGCACGCCATTCCGGGCCGAGGTCCACAATATTCTCTGCTATTACCATCCCGCAGTCGGCGCAATAAAGTTCCGCGTGCTTAGAATCTGATACTACGTTTTTTGACCCGCATTCGGGACATTTTCTTAGTTGGTTATCCTCCATATTAATATCTATATATATTTTTCATCTATAAAATACTTTCCCTTTTTTTGTTTTGGCACCGATACTTTTTTATGAACGCGACATATTTTAAAAAGCGCAGCAAAATTTAGCGAAGGGATATTTAAAATAAATAGGGGGTGATTGATAATGGTAGAAGAAAAACCGGGTGAATTGAAACAGTTGTTTGTTTACGAACATGATGCAAGTCGGCTGGAACTTTTCATTAGAATCGTTTATGGATGGGTTTGCATAGGTATAGTAGTAGCAGTGTATGGCTTCATTGCAGAGATATGCATGCTTATTCAGTGGTTTGTGATATTGATACTTGGACGTAGAAGCGAAGGGTTAAGCAACTTCATTAAGGGATATCTCGAATATCTTGTGCACGTGATGAGCTATTATTACTTTATGACTGACGATAGACCCGGAATATTGCCAAAGAGGGTTGAAATATACGAGAAAGAGTGAAGGAAGGGTTCACCAATGAACCGGTGAATATCCGTAATAACCTTTTTCTCTTTTCTTCTCTTTTTTATATGTTCATATCCAAGAATTGTATATATAGAACTAAAATGAGAACAGCGTGGCTAAAGATAAGGATGGGGCTATGTGTATTGCTCCTGTTTGCAGTGATATATGCGCTATTGGTCGTTATAGCTACTTTTGTTGGTGCGGGGACGCCGCTAATTTATGCCTTACTCGCCGTTGTCGTGGTGGCTATTCAGTTCTTTATAGGTCCGAAGATAGTGGAAAAGACGATGCGTGTTCGGTATGTTTCAGAACGCGAGCAGCCGGAATTGCACCGAATAGTGAGCGAATTAGCGATGAAGGCAGGGATACCAAAGCCAAGGGTAGGGATTTCAGAGATACCAATACCAAACGCTTTCGCGTTTGGCACCTCTAAAAGGACAGCGCGGGTTTGCATCACGAGGCGATTGATGGAGATGTTGAAAAGGGATGAGATAGAAGCAGTTTTGGGGCATGAATTATCGCACATAAAACATCGAGATATGGCGGTTATAACGGCGTTGAGCGTGATACCGATGATATGCTACTTTATCTATTTCAGCTTCTTCTGGTCCGGCATCTTTGGCGGCGGCGGTAGAAATAGAGAAGGGGCGTTACCAATGATGGCTATTGCTCTTATTGCCTTCATTGTATATTTCATAAGCAACCTTATTGTACTTTATGCGTCTCGTATAAGAGAATATTATGCAGACGCGGGAAGTGCAGAACTCACGAGAAGACCGCATGCACTTGCTTCTGCACTGTATAAAATGATTTATGGTAGTGCAGCAGGTGTGAAGCAGGAAAAGGTAAAAAAGGAAATGGGGAGCATGCGCGCTTTTTTTGCTACTGACCCTGTAACTGCGAGAAGGGATTTGAGGGATTTGAGTGCAGCAGACTTGAATAGGGATGGAAAGATAGATGAGTATGAGTTAAGGGCATTCGCAGAGAGGGCGAGAGTAACGCGTGCTGAAAGACTGATGGAACTTTTTTCCACGCACCCTAATCCGGTGAGCAGGGTTAAGAGGTTGGGGACGTATCTTTAAGGTGCGATAAATTTTATTCACTCATGAAGCAGTAAAATTTTAAACTCTAAGCATCAAATAGATAGGAACTACAAAAATTTACGATTTTAAAGGAGATAAAACATGCTCGAATACGTGATTGTAGGTTTGCTCATTGCAATCCTGCTTGGATTGGCTTTTTTGGGCATTTCGCTGAAGAAGAGAAAAGAAGCGATAGAGATAGACTCAACAAAGTTAAGTGAAGACATCTCAGCGAAAATAAGGGAAGATGTTTCCAAAGCGGTTCGCGAGACAATAAGCGAAGTGTCGGAACGTGTGGGCGGTGTTTCAAGCACTCTGAAGTCGGTTGTAGAATTGTTTGAAAAAATAAGAAGAGAACTTCCAAAGGATGTTACAGAGCCAGTAAACGAGGTCTTGGACCGTGCACTGCGGGATTTAAGGGAATTTGATGGGAATATAGCGGAGATGAGCAATGAATTGCCAAACAAGGTTTTGAAAAGCATACAAACGAGCATTAACGTTAGAAAAGGAAAAGCAGGGGAGCTTGCCACTCTTATGTCCTTCTTGGGCGAATATAAAAGAATTATTCCTTTAGGGCAGCCTATTGATTTTATTGGGGTTAGCGATGACTACATTGACTTTATAGAAGTGAAAACAGGGACAGCAGGATTATCACCGATGGAGAGAGAAATAAAGGAAATAATAGAGAAAGGAAAGGTGAGATTTATTTTGAGGAAGGAAGATGTGGAAATTATTATGCCGGAGGAAATGGAAGCGCGGAAGTTTAAAACTGAGCATGAGGAGGAGGTTAAGGGTACAGAATCAGTTATTTTTAAATTGGGTGAATCAAAAGACCCCAAAGTTATTCCACGGCTGATAGAATTCACAAAAAGTAAAGATGGAAACGAGAGAAGATTATCAGCCTCTGCTCTCGGGAAACTTTCGGTTTTCAAGTCCCAAATATCAGAGGCAGTTCCACCCCTCATAAAATTGCTTGAGGATGAAAATCCGCAGGTAAGGCAATATTCAGCAAAAGCATTGGGAAAAATAGGGAGAAGGGATGTAATACCTTACCTTAAACAACTCATGAACGACAAAAAAGAGTATGTGAGGTCAGCGGCAAAATTGGCTATTAGCCAAATAGAAGGCGAAGTTGGGGAATCAAGGGGAGAGATTTACGTATGTCTAAATTGTGGCGAGCCCATTAGTGGTAAGTTTGATGTATGTCCATATTGCGGTGACCCATTGATAAAGTAAGGAAGAAGTATGGAGCTGTCTCATATGTGATTTTTTTCACTACTTCACACCCTCCACCGCCATCTTTATCATCTCCACTATATACTTCTCACTCCACCTCGAAGAGTTTATCACCAGGTCATAAATAGAAAGGTCATCTAAATTTATGCCATAATATCTCTTATACCGCGTATCCTCTGAACGTTCTCTATGTTTCATAGCAGAAAGAGCTTCTTCGTAGGTTATTCCTTCACGAGCTGCAATTCTCCTCGCCCTTATTTCCGATGGAGCCTTCAACCATATTTTTAAATCCGCAGCGGGAACGAAGAATCCGGATAACCTACCTTCTACAATGACATTCTCCCGTTTCATTGCCTCTTCTCCCTGTCTTGCATCTACCCGACTATCGAAATCATCGTTATTTTCTGCTATTTTATTAAAATGCTCTAACTGCAATTTCTTCTCCTTCGCTATTTGTCGAAACATCTCGCCAGCGGAAATTAGTTCTACGGACAAATCCTTAGATAGCAACTTCGCCACTGTTGTTGTTCCACTGCCTGGAAGACCGCTTATTGTAATTCGCATCTGCATAAACATCCCTTAAAAAAGAAAGTTTTTAAAAATATTAGCTTTACCCCTTTATCACACCAATAGCACTAAAAGCCGCTACTCTCTTCGCTATCCCCGACACTTCGCAACTCTGTACCACCACTTCAGGGTCTTTATATGCCGCTGCTACTTCTTCTGCCAGCTCGCCGTATTTATCAAAAGGAATCCCTCTCTTCCTCCTCACGTCTCTCTTACTTCTTTCTCGTGCTTTAACCAATATATTTCGCTTTGCCAGTTCTTCTCTCACTTCAATTCCTCTGTATTTTCTCATTGCCGCGGTCCTGCTCATCTCTCTTCCGGAGCCATGTGCACAGCTACCAAACGTCTCGTGCTTCGCTACTTCGGTGCCTACGGCTAAAAAACTGCGTGTGCCCATCGAACCGGGAATCAACACCGGCTGACCAATGCTTCTATAAATGGAAGGCAATCGTTCATCACCCGCAGGGAACGCCCTCGTCGCTCCTTTCCTGTGCACACATAACTTCTTCCGCTTACCATCCACTACATGTTCCTCCTCTTTCGCTATGTTATGTGCGATGTCATATACCAGCCTTATCCCCATATCCTCCGCTGGGCATCGAAGCACGTCTTCAAACACTTTTCTTACCCAATGCGTGGCAAGTTGCCTGTTCGCAAAAGCGTAATTCGCACACGAACACATCGCTTCAAAATAATCCATGCCCGTGCGGGATTTCAAATAAGCACAAGCCAATTCCCTCTCCAGACTAAGTATTTTCGATAGCTTTGCATCCTTACCCATCTCTCGTTCGAATTTTCTCAAGTAGAATGTGCAAACGCCATGCGAGAAACCTCTACCACCAGTATGAATTAAAACAGTTACCTGCCCCTTCTCTTCTATCCCAAACGCCTTTGCAAGCTGCGCATCAAAAATATCATCTACCACTTCCAGTTCCAAGAAATGATTTCCAGAGCCGAGCGTGCCAAGCTGGGGTGCACCCCGCTTCTTTGATTTCTCGTCTATCTTCTCGGGATTCGCAGCTTTTAATCTCCCGCCTTCCTCTGTCCGCTCTATGTCTTCCTCCCAGCCATAACCGTTCTCAATGCACCATTCCGAACCGCCTATCAGCACTTCATCTAACTGGCTATACGACAACTTTACTTTCCCTGACAGCCCAAGCCCTGCGGGAATATATTCAAATAAGCCGTCTAATATCTCTGACAGATGAGGTCTGACATCTTCCTCCTTTAGATTAGTTCGGAGAAGTCTTACTCCACAGTTGATGTCGTAGCCGACACCCCCGGGCGATATAACGCCTTCCTCGAAGTCCGTAGCCGCTACGCCTCCAATTGGAAAGCCATATCCCTGGTGCCCATCAGGCATAACCATCGAGTATTTCTCTATACCAGGAAGCGAAGTGACGTTGATTGTTTGCTGCAGCGTGAGGTCACTCTTCATCTTCTCTAACAGCGCTTCAGCAGCATAGATCCTCGCTGGAGTCCTCATGTAGTCTTTATAATCCTGCGATACTTCCCATACATCTTCCCTTATTTTTTTAAGTGGAATGTCCATTTTAAAACGCCTCCTTTGTTTTTGCCTTTTTAATTGCCGATAGGGCAATACGAAGCACAAATAAATTGATTGAGAGAGAAATTGCGATGGTATTATGCCAATTTGAGCTACGCTATGCACCCATCGTCTGCGAAACAGCGCCTAAAGCCTCTCGCAACTGTTGCTGTAGTTGCTGATATTTCTTTTGCACCCTTTCCTCCTGCCTTTCCAGGGTCTTCAGTCGCAAATCGTAGGTCTCCTTTCTCTCTGACAGGTCTTCCTTTACCAATTCCTTATCCGCTTTTATCATCAACTCGCCAACGTTCTTGTATATCACCGAATTTTCATCAAGCTTTTCTAACTCCTCTAAAGCACTCTCACTGTCTCGAAGCATGGCTTCTACCTGCATCTTCTGCCTCCCCACAGCTTCTATCTGAACTTTAAGCTGCTGTAACTGAGCAAGCTGATTTTGCACCTGAGGTGGTATTTCGCTACTTCCGCTCATATTATCATCTCCTATTTTATTCTTTTTTCTGTGCCTTTATAAATATAAATACATGGGAGAAAGAGTAGGGATATTGGTCATTTCTTATGGGTCGAGAGCGGCTGCGGTGATAGATGCACTTAGCAGAAGTGAAAATTATGATGCGCGTTTTTATGTTGCAGACAAGCAAAGGAATCCATTTAACGTGAAACATGCCGAGAAGCACGTGGTTATTCCTGATCTGGATGTAGGGAAAATATGCGACTTCGTTGAGACGAATAAAAACGAGATTGATTTTGGTATTTGCCTCCCGGAGAAGCCCATAATAGAAGGTGTTAGAGATGTGATCGAGAATAAGACCGGTGTAGCGATGATATGCCCCACGAAAAAATATGCGATAGAAGGGAGCAAAGCTACGCAGCGTCATCTGCTTGTGGAATGTTGTGCGGAGGCGAATCCGCGATTTAAAGTGTTCCACTGTGTGGAATATTCAAATATAAGAGAAGTAAAAAGTGCGGTATGGGAATTTTTAGATGAAATAGGGAATGAAGTGGCGGTGAAACCTGATAAGCCTGCGGCAGGGAAGGGTGTGGGCGTATGGGGCGACCACTTTGCGAGTAGAGAGCAGTTATTCGAGCATTTTTTGTCCATCTTTGAGGGAGGCAGCGATGTGCTAATAGAGGAGAAAATGGAGGGTGAAGAATCGAGCTTCCAGGCTTTCTGTGACGGTAAAAGAATCTCAGTCCTCCCGGACACAAGGGATTACAAACGCGCGTTTGATGCAGACCTCGGGCAGAATACAGGCGGAATGGGCTCTTACAAGGATAATAAAGATTGGCTGCCTTTTATGGAGAAAAGGGATAGAGAAGAAGAGGAGAGACTGGTTCAAAAGATATTCAACAAGCTCCGGGGAAAAGTGAGCAACGAAGAGCTGAGAGGGATGCCTTTTTACGTTGCTTTCATACATACTGACGAAGGAGCGAAGATATTGGAGATAAACAGCCGACCGGGCGACCCCGAGATACAGAATGTGCTGCCCGTTTTGAAAAATGATTTTGTAGACGTTTGCTTTCGCATGATAGAAGGAAATCTATCGAGGATAGAATGTGAGGAGAAGGCAACAGTGGTGACATATGCCGTGCCGATGGACTATGGCGGGTACAGAGTGAAATACAGTGGAGATAAAAGGGTGGATTTGAGTGGCGCGTATGCGCAGCAGGAAAAATATGGCGATGATTTGAGAATCTATCCGGGGTCTATGGAGTTAAGGGCGGATGATGGATTTACTTATTCGCTCGGTTCAAGAACTGTTTGCATTGTGGGTGTCGGAGAAACGATAGTGGAGGCGAGAAGAATTTCGCTGGACGGCATCAGAAATATAGACGGCGCGTTGTGGAACAGAGAGGACATTGGTGCGGAGCATCATATTGAGAGAAGTGTGAGGAGGATGAAAAGAAGAGCAGTTAGCGATTTGGGGGTTTAGAAGTTTAGAGGTTTAGAGGTTTAGATAACCGACTACTCTTCCTTCTTACTCTTATGCTCCTTATATACCTCTCTCTGCACGATAAACCTCATTATCTCGTTCGTGCCTGCGGGAATCATTGACAACCTTGCCATTCTGAACGCCCATTCCGCGGGATATTCGTCACTGAGTCCTCTGCCGCCCAATATCTGGACAGTGCTATGCGCCACTTCGTAGAACGCCTCGGAAGCGAGCAGTTTTGACATCGCCGATTCCTTCTCCGCATCGAACCCCTTATCAATCAGCCTTGCTGTATGATAAACCATCAACTTAGCTGCTTCCAATCTCGTCACTATATCCGCGATTTTGAAACTTATTCCTTCAAAACGGCTTATAGACGTTCCAAACTGCTCTCGCTCCATAGAATATGCAACCGCAAGCTCAAGCACTGGTCTCGCTTCTCCCACCAGCATCGCTGCGTATAACGCCCTCTCGATGGAAAGCTCATCAAACATTATCTTCGCGCCCTCATTCTTTCCACCAAGTATATTCTCTTCCGGCACGCTCATCTCATCAAACAGGAGATGAGAATTTACAGTTCCCGGAAAGCCGCCTAATAATTTGTAGTCCTCCAACACTTCAAACCCTGGCTCCGCCATGCCCGCTTTTGACTCTACTATAAATACACTCATTCCTTCTGCGGGGTCAACTCTTTGATCCGTTATCGCCCATACTAAAAGAATATCGGCTTTACTTCCGTTTGTTATGTTCCTTTTCTCGCCACTTATCACGTATGTATCACCCTTCAGCTCTGCTATCGTCTTGATACGCATCACATCGCTTCCCGCTTCAGGCTCGGTTATAGCAATCGCACCTATATTAGCACCCTTTTTCAGCGCAGGCAAATATCGCCTCTTTTGCTCCTCGCTACCATATCTTGCAATCGTTGCATAAACGTAAGAAGAAGTGGACTGTATCCATGCAAGAGGAACACATGCTGCACCAAGTTCCTCAGCTAATATCGTCTCGTACACCAATTTTCCCTTACCGCCATACTCCGCAGGTAATACCGGAGCTAAGAAACCTTCTTCTCCGAGTTTCTCGTAAAACTCGCGCGGATAAAAATCCCTTTCGTATATCTCATGCTCTATCTTTTTCGCTTCTGCTTTCACCAAAAATTCTCTTAACTCATCCCGGAACTTCTTCTCATCCGCAGAGAAAAGAACTTCTTCTTTGTTTCTGTTTTTCATCCTTTCGCTTCACCTATACAAGTTTAGCAACAAGTTCTCCCCTTTTTACACCTATGCTGCTCGCAATTGGCTCGCATTTCGCCCTTAAAATGTATATCAACCTGCCTTTCAACCCCAGCTCAGGCTCAGCTTCAAACTCTGATATCGCCTCGTAGTTCCCCATCCCCTTTGCTATCACTAAATACCTGTTATCGCTGAACAAATCCATGAATTCCTCCTCAGCTTCTTCTAATGACACACCTATGCAAGAACCACTTGGAATTACTTTTAGCATACCTCTATTTTGAATATCTATACCTACACTTGCAATCGCTTCCCGCAGGTCTTCTGTTGTTGCGTCGTTTATAACAGGGGCGTTCTTCGGCGATACGACCACCTCTTTACCCATTTCTATCAATTTTCCTACCAAAAACGCATCAAAAAATATCTCGCCTGCATTGTCAGTCAAATATAAAATCTTCTTTCGCTCCTTTATTGCCGACATTATCGAATCCATGTCCCAATTAAGTTTTTCTTTCAACGTGCGCACGAAATCGCCTTTAAAAATATCGTCGTCGTATGAATATCCCTTTACACCGTATTCCATTGAATTCGCAGCTGCTGCTATTCGTATCAAAGCTTCTATCGTATTCCCGTTCTTTGCAGCGGCATTGTAAAATTTATACGCTTCTGGAAGCAAACCTTTCGCAACTTCGTTGCTTCTCCTTTTCACCCCCATGTGAGGGTCTTTCGCTCCGCTTCGCTTTTTTATTATCTTCTCCCTTTCAGTGCCAAAAAAAGCAGGCGACTTCCTCTCTTTGTCGAGATGCTCCACGAGAAAAGCAATAAATTCCTTCAGTGCAAAGATTTTCTCTCTGTCGTCGTTAAGAGCCATATCGCACTCATATTTCGTCCTTTCCACCAGACAAGCGATACACTCGGATTTCGGTTTCATCGGCGTTATTTTTATATAGGAAAAGATAGAAAACAAATAAAATATAATAGATAATATACTTCTAAAATTAGAAGAAAAAATAGGAGAAAGAAGAGAAATGGTAGAGAAAGAGCACATGAATCTGGCGATGATTGGCCATATAGACCATGGTAAGTCAACGCTGTTGGGCAGGTTACTGACTGAGACAGGGGTGATAGACTCGCATGTGATAGAGGAGTACAGGAAAAAGGCGGAAGCAATAGGAAAAGCGACTTTCGAGTATGCCTGGGTGATGGATAGTTTGAAAGATGAGAGAGAGAGGGGCATTACCATAGATGTTGCACATCAGAGGTTTGATACTAACAAGTATTATTATACGATTGTAGATTGCCCCGGACACAGGGACTTCGTAAAAAACATGATTACTGGCACATCGCAGGCAGATGCCGCAGTGCTGGTAGTGGATGCTAAGGATGGAATAATGGCACAGACAAAGGAGCACGTATTCTTAGCCAGAACTTTAGGAGTATCCCAGCTAATTGTCGCAGTAAACAAGATGGACCGCGTGAATTACGATCAGAAGAGATATGAAGAGTTGAAGAAGGAACTTTTAGACCTTCTTAAGATCGTGGGATACAAAGAAGAGAACGTCGTGTTTATTCCAGTTTCTGGACTTGAGGGAGATAATGTAACGAAGCGCAGTGATAAACTAAAATGGTTCGATGGACCGACTTTCTTAGAAGCGCTGGATCTCATGAAAGTACCAGAGAAGCCAATTGAGCTCCCGCTCAGGATACCGGTTCAAGATGTATATACAATAACAGGTGTTGGCACCGTTCCCGTGGGCAGAGTAGAGACAGGAAGGCTAAAGAAGGGAGATAAGGTCATCTTTAACCCCCCTGCTAAAGTGAGCGAGGTAAAAACGATAGAGATGCACCATGAAGAGATTCCTGAAGCAATTCCGGGTGACAACATCGGCTGGAATGTAAGGGGAATAAGCAGGAATGAGATAAGAAGAGGAGATGTTTGTGGTCATGTGGATAATCCGCCAACGGTTGCTGATGAGTTCACTGCGCAAATAGTTGTACTCCAGCATCCCAGTGCAATTACTGCGGGATACACACCGGTTTTCCATTGCCACACTGCTCAAGTGGCATCTACGATAATAGAGATTTCAAAGAAGTTGGACCCGAAGACTGGAGCAACAATAGAAGAGAATCCAGACTACATAAAAGCAGGGGACGCTGCCATAATAAAGGTAAAGCCGACTAGACCTTTGGTTATCGAGCGTGTGAAGGAAATACCGCACCTGGGGAGGTTTGCAATTCGCGATATGGGTCAAACCGTTGCAGCAGGAGTGGTGATGGACATAAAAGAGAAGTAAAAACGAGAGAATGGATCAAAAAGCGCGGATAAAACTGTCGAGTACGAATCATAAACAGTTGGACGGTATATGCCAGCAGGTGAAGAAGATAGCAGAGACCACAGGTGTCAGAATGTCGGGTCCTATCCCCCTTCCTACAAAGAAGCTCGTAGTTCCTTGTAGAAAAAGCCCGGATGGGGAAGGTTCTCCTACCTGGGACCATTGGGAAATGCGAATACACAAGCGGTTGATAGACCTGGAAGCGGACGAACGCGCACTGCGACAACTTATGCGCATACCTATACCGAAAGATGTGCATATAGAAATTGTATTGAAAGGGTAGGGTGAAAAAATAGAAAAATATAAATATTAGAATTTTTAAATTAGTATATATCATAAGAGAGGTGATAAAATGAGTGTTGTACCGGATGAAATAATAAAAGAGAAAGACGAGGAGATAGTGGCACTGATAAAGGAGATAGACGCTTTAGTAAACGAGCTTAAAAGTACATCGGAAGAGGCGAAGAAAGAAATAATAGAAAAGATAATAGAAAAGGAGAAGGATTTGCGTGCCGTAAGGCAGAAGAAGGGACAATTTAGAGCAGTGCTACCGCGACTTACAAAGCTCTGGTAGTATCAAATCAAAAAAGAATAAATTTTTTACCGCCGAGATCGTGGAGAGCTTTCTGTATTCTCCGCAGGCTCAGCGGTAAACACTTCCTATTTTAGTAATTTCTCTGGCATCGTAGTCGTTTGTATATCTAACCCGCATTCTTTTTCACTGAGCCCCAATGCCAGACCGAGGAACTGCGTAGCGAAGAGAATGGGGAAATTAAAGTTCGTACCGAAAGCCTTGTTCATCTCTGCTTGCCCTCGATCAAGCTGCAAATGGCAGAATGCACATGGATGAACCATACAGTCACATCCCGCCATTAATGCATTTACCAATTTCTGACGTGTCCATTCTAAAGATTGAACTGTATCAGCGGTTCGGTTTCCGCCTCCGGCGCCACAACACATCAATTTATCTTTGTATTCTACCTCCTTCGCTCCTGTTACCTTCACGAGATCCTCTAAGATGTAAGGGGTTTCTGAAGAGCCATGTCCTCTTACTTCGCGTGGTTTGAGGAAATGGCAGCCGTAATGCACTGCAACATTCACGTCGTTCATTGGTTTTGTTATTCTCTCCTTCAACTTATCCAGCCCAATAACATCGTGTAGAATCACGATTGAATGGTTCACCTTTGTGGTCCCTTTATATTCCCTACCGAATTCATTTAACACCTTGTTTGTCCTCTCTTTTAACTTCGGATGCTCTTTCAGCAAATGGTCGGCTTCCTGAAGTGACCCGTAACAACCATTACACGTCACATATATCTCAAGCTCCATCTCTTCCGCAATACTGAGATTTCGCGCTGCAACCGGCAGCCATGTATGCATGTCAAAAGAGCCGAATACACCCGGTGCTGGGCAGCAAGAAGCACCCACCATCTCCTTCGTCTCTATTCCAAACTCCTTAAATATCCGCTTTGTCGCTGCTTCTATCCCCGGATACCTGTTCGGCGTGATACAACCGAGGAAATAAGCGTATGTCAAGCCCAAATCTCCATCCGTCATTTCTTACCTCCTTTTTCCATTCCTCTTAAATTCATCGTGTCCCAATCAAAATCAATCATCGCATCGTAGTTCGTAGTTCTGAATATCTTTTGCACCTGTTCGAGTTGTTCTTTGTATTTCTGCGTGGTCGGCGGCTGTGATTCGAGACCCACCGCTTCTCTCAACTTCATCTGGTCGGGACCAATCGGCACTGCGTGACCCGTTTTCAGCACATAAACGCCAATCATCCGGTGTGGAACCGACATGTGCCCCTCCTTCGCTGCCAGGTTTCTTATTATTCTGATTATATCGGTCGTTTTCACTCCTTTTGGACATCTCTCATAACAGGTGAAACACGTTGAGCAGAACCACAGTTCTGGTGCATTAAATATCTCCTCACGCAGGTCCAACAGAGCCATCTGAAATAGCTTTCTTGTTCTTAACGCTGTGTTTCTCCCCGAAGGACAGCCACCCGTACACTTACCGCATTGCACACACTCCCGGAGTGTTTCCATGTGCTCCTCGCCAAAAACTTCTCCCCCATAAGCAACTATGTCTTCATATAACGTTCCCATTTGAATATACCTCCTTGTTCACCATAACTTACCTCTTCCTTTTTATTTATAGATGAATTTGACATTTTACGTTATAAATAATTTGCGGTTTTTTCATGCACAAACTTTTTGCTTCGCAAAAAAATGAAACTGGTCACAATTCTGCTATCTCTGCCTCTTTCTGCTCTAAATCAAGTATTGCCACCGTTCTTTCCCCCGTGAGGTATCCGCAACACTCCCCTGGGTTTATCACCAATGTTTCCGCTTCTTTTTTATTCCCCTTCTTCTCTATCACTGCTTTATGTGTATGTCCATAGATCACCACGTCATAAGCACCGGATGTGGCTAACGCATCCACTATCTTTGGTTTGTGCGTTACAATTATCCTCTTCGCAACGTACTCAAAATCATAAGGGTCCTCGTATATATCTCCCACCCCCTTCTCGTGGTATTTCTCCTTTAGAAGCAGCTTATCACCGTCGTTATTGCCAAATATTCCCACCAGAGGCGCATTTAGCGTTCTGAATGGCTTCTCGGTAAATGGTGCAACAAAATCACCAGCGTGAATCAAGATTTCGATTTCTTCTTTGTTAAAAATTTCCACCGCTTTGCTTATCGCATCTAAGTTATCATGCGTATCTGCTATTATTCCCGCTTTCATTTTATCCCTTCCTCGTCTTCACATTACTTTTTTATGACCTAAATATATTAAATAGTATAATAGATGGCATATTCACCCACAAGACGAAAATATACTGTTGTTGGCATAGACCCCGGCACTACGATAGGAGTAGCCATAATTGACCTCGAAGGAAGACCAATAGATGTATTCAGCTCCAAAAATTATTCGTGCTCCGATGTGATAGAAAGGATAATATCGCATGGAAACCCACTGATTGTGGCATCGGATGTTACACCCACGCCTTCGACGGTAAAAAGGATAAGCCGTATTTTCTCTTCACCAGTTCACGAATTAGACGAATCGCTGTCAACGGAAGAGAAAGTCGCACTAACTAAAGGGGAGGGGTATGAATATAAAAACGTGCATGAGCGTGACGCATTAGCTGCCTGCATTAATGCATTCAAGCGATATAAGAAGAAATTCTTGCAGGTGCAGCGCAAGACACCGGCGACGGTGAACGTGGAAGAAGTGAAAGCACTGGTAGTTAAAGGTGTATCCATAAGTGCGGCTATAAATAGATTAATTCGTGCTGGTGAGGAGAACGAGGAGAAAAAGAGGATAGTGAAAGAGGAGAAAACGGAAAAGGAAGCGAAAAAGGGCGGTGAGGAAGGAGAGAGCGAAAATCTTCTCAGACTGCGCAGAATTATGAAGGGGAAGGACGAGAAAATAGAGCTGATGAAGGAGTTCACGACGGCTCTGAAGACGAAGTTAGAGGAAAAAGAATCAGAAATAAAAAATTTGCGCTCCAAGCTCGATTCTATGCGGTCAGCGAGAAGGCGAGCGATAGAAGAAGCGGAGGAGATAAGTCGGAGAGAAAAGGAGATAGAAAGGCTGAGAGAGGAAATGAAAGCGGTGGAGGCGGAGAATGCAGAATTAAGGAGAATCATAGAAGAGTTAAAGGGAGAAAGAGAAGTAAAGGTGAAAGGAGGGAAAAGGATAAAAGTGATACGATCTTTCAGTCGAAATGCAATATTGGATACGGACAGGAAATACGGATTGAAAAAGGGGGATATTGTGTTTCTTGAGGACGGCAGTGGAGGGGGAGCAAGTACAGTGGAATTACTGGCGAATAAAGGCGTTGCCGGGGTAATATATGGCAAGAAGTTATCGCATTTCGCGGCTGATAACTTTTTTGAATTTGATATTCCCGCTTTTTCTACCGACGAAATACCGTTGCTTTTAAGAGAAGGCGATTTCGCTTTTGTGGATCAGCAGTTGCTGAGTGAAAAGGCAGAGGAGTGGAAGAAAAAGAGGAAAAAGAGGAAAGAGAAAATTATTATTTTTGCGCTTTGAAAAATGAAAGATTATCTCAACTACTTCTCGAATTACAAGGGAAGTAAGCGGCTACGTGTTTAATTTAATCAATTATTTGCATTGCTCCTGTTGGGCATACCTCTACACACCTCATGCATCGTGTGCATTTCTTATAATCTATTTTAACTGGCTTTCTCTCCTCTATGGCATTCTCTGGACACTCATCAATACACAGGTAACACATACCGCATCTTCCAATTGCTACCGTATAAACGGACTTATCATACCGATATTTCTCAAGCTCTCTCATAATTTCTTACCCTTCTCTCAACCTCCCCCGTGCCTGGTAATTGCGGGATAACGAGCATTGCACGACTGGCGAAAGTCAAGGTATATCATAGAATAACGGTATATAAAATGAAGAAGTTTTTTATGAAAGGAGGAGAAAAAAATTGGAAAGAAAAGCAATTGCAGGATTAATAGTCGTGGTTGCAATCGTAACAATTGCGATGCTTGCCGGATGTGTTGAAGAGAAGCAAATGAGTACAGCGGAAATAAAAGAGATGGTTCTTGCTACCGCTGAAAACATAGATACCTACCAGTTTGGCATGAATATGACACAAAAGACGCTAATAAGCAACGCCACTGATGAGACCGAGATTACGGCGATAAGTAGTGGAAGCGGTACAGTGGACGAAACAAACAAAAAGATGAAGCTGGAGATGATGACGACGATGGAAATGCCAGAGAAAGCAAAAATGCCCGAGACAAGAGAAGTGAAAATGGACATATATTTCATCAATAACACCCTATACACGAAGATGGACATGGGTATCCCAGAGATGCCAGCAAAATGGACAAAGATGGAAATACCCGAAGAATACTGGGAATCGCAGAACCAGATAGACCAGCAAATGGAACTGCTGAACATCTCGAAGGTAGAACTATTAGAGGATGAAAAGGTAAGCGACGTGGATTGCTATGTGCTAGAACTCACGCCTGACATCGAGAAGTACTGGGAGACTGTGATGAAGCAGGAAGGGCTGGGCGAACTAATGCAAAGCCTGAAACAAAACGTTAGCTTCGATATAGGGGAAATGATAAAGGAGATGTCTCTGAAGTACTGGATTGCAAAGGATACGAAGTTCCCGGTGAAGACAGAAACGCAGATAAAAATGGTGATGAGCTCCGCGGACTTGAACATATCCGAGACAGAGGCGGAATTTACAATGACGATAGACCAGAGAGCCAACATAGTTTTCTACGGTTATAACGAGCCAGTGACGATAGAATTGCCAAAAGAGGCGGAGAGTGCTGTCGGTTTTCCAATGCTTCCACCGGTGAATCAAACAGCTACCACTGCGGCATAAGTAAATACAAGATATAAAGAGGATTTCTTCCTCTTCTTTTATTTTTTAAAAATTAAAAAAGAAGAGAGTTTGCTCGAAATTTGCCACTTTTCTCCTCTTTATTTCTATCCCTTCTGCCTTCAAAAGTTTTATTTTCTTTTCTACTCCTAAACTATAACCCCCAACGTCTCCATCACTTCTCACGACACGATGACAGGGTATAGCGATGGGGTATGGATTTCTCGCAACTGCCCGGGCAACTGCCCGGGCAGCACGAACTGAGCCGGTTATTTCTCTCGCTATCTCACCATAAGTTGTTACTTTACCTGCGGGTATTCGCTTTACCAGGTTCAATACCGTGTCCTGAAAATTCTCGCCCATAGTTTAAGATATAACATTCACTACAATGATAACATCATCATGCAATAATACTATGAGAGAAAATAGATGTGGTGCTCTGCCCCACGACCCCGCAAGCCCTGTAAGGGCTTATCACACAGCCGTATTCATTGTCATTACAATTACCCTGCTTTCCACCGGAGCAGCAGCGATGATCTACGAAGTCGTCCTTTTAAGGGAATTTACACTACTTCTCGGCTCTTCTTTTTATTCCGGCTCGATAGTTTTAGCCTCGATAATGGGCGGTCTCGCAGTTGGAAGCCTTGTCATCGGCAAACTCTCGGATAGAACCAGGAATCCATTCCTCCTGCTCTTCATATTAGAAATGCTTATTGCCCTTATTTCTCTTGTTATCGTGCCAGTCACGAGGAGACTCGCACTTTGCGATACATGGATGCTAACCGACGGAATAATTTATACATTCGAATTTATCAATCTCAAACCCACTTCATGGCATGTTCTGTTATTTTACAGTTCCTGCATTCTGCTCGTTCCCGCCGTGTTGATGGGTGGAGAACTTCCGGTAGCCATAAACATATTATCAAAATACAAAACGGAAAAAATCGGCGAAGTATCCGGATATTCATATTTTTTAGATACCATAGGGGGAATCTTCGGGGCGATTTCTGCCGGGCTCGTAATGATTCCGCTGATTGGTGCAATAATGTCAGTCCACACCGGTGGGATCCTGAATACAACAGGAGCCGTGAGTGTGGCACTGTTCCTGATATTCTTTCGTAGTTCTGATAGCCTTCCAAAGGCACTCTCTTCAAAGAACAAACATCGAAATAATTGCAAGATTTTTTCGGTTATTATAGTTATAATAATGGCTCTTTTTTTCTCTCTCTTTGCCATGGGGTACTATAAGGCAGAGCAGTTGGAATATACCACGGTTGGTGATTTGTATCGTGGACAGGTTATTCTTGAGCGAACACAGAGCAGATACCAGACGATAACAGTAATAGACCATGATATTCTTGGACGTGTTCTGTTCCTCGATGGTAGAGTGCAAATATCGGAGAGTGATGATGAGCCATATTCGGAGGCGCTGGTATTACCCGCCGCAGTTACTTTACTAAATAACGCACACACAAATAATCTTGACGTCCTCATCATTGGCGGTGGTGACCTCGGCGTCTTAGAAGTATTAACGAGGTTCTCAGATGACAAAATAGGAAAGATAACACTTGTGGATTTAGACCCTGAAGTAATAGAAATATCAAAGAAATATCTGAGTGGCATACATAATGATTCATGGAAAGACCATAGATATGAGTATGTGGCGAAGGACGGAAGGAAATATGTTGAAGAAGCGATTGAAGGTAATAAAAAGTTCGACCTCGTTATTTTAGACCTGCCAGACCCCAACAATGATCTTCTCGCAACTTTTTATTCGCTGGAGTTCTATAATGACGTTTATTCTTTGCTGACTGAGGATGGGATGATGGCTACACAGGCTACACAGGCAGATTGGGCATTAGGAGCTGACGGATACGTGATAATTGCGAATACCCTGCGACAGTCACGATTTCCGATTGTTCGAATGTATGTGCAATATATACCAAGTTTTGGGCAATGGGGGTTCGCAATCGCATCTAAACGTTATGATCCACTGCAAATGAGTGACGATGAGATTGCAGATGTTATAGCGGCTATCGAAACAAACACATACAGCGAAGAGACACATTTTTCGCTCTTCGTACTCCCTCCATGGCTTCTAAAAGATATGGAGAATACGCAGCTTATAAATACGATTGATAAACCTGTGATAATTAGAGAGTGCTAAAATTAAAACAAAATGCTAATATGGTTGATAAACAGGATAAGAGCTTTGAAACAGCACATAGATAAATTCAGAATACTATCCATGCTCCTCGGTGTGCTCATATTCGGCTCCATAGCTTTTTCATATTTTGAAAAGAAGGGGATATGGGATGCTATCTACTGGGTAATCGTGACGATTACGACCGTGGGCTATGGTGATTTTTATCCGGAGACAACTGGTGGGCGGATTATATTCGTGCTGGTTGCATTAGGTGGAATAGGAACCATTGCGTATGTAGTTGAACAAATCGTATCCTTTTCTACTAAGAGTGCATTAAAAAAATTATTTGGGTCTGGGACAGTGAAGATGAAGAAGCATACCGTTATTGTGGGCTGGAATACCAAAGCAGAAGAAGCGATAAAAGAGCTCAGGAATGAAAATGAGGAGTTTTTGGTGCTGGGTAGCGAATTGAATCAAGCAGAGCTGAATGCGCGGGAAATACCGCATATTAGCGGGGATGCAACAAAGAGCGAGACGCTGGATAGATGCAATATAGGAGATGCAAAGACACTGATGATACCACTGGAGAATGATTCTGAGACGATAATGATTGCTCTCGCAGCCAGGAAACAGAATCCGGGTATAAAAATTGTTGCGACATGCGAGGAGCGGGAACACGTAGAGATGATGCATGGGGCTGGGATTGACCATATAATATCTTATGCGGAGATAAGCGGGAGATTACTTGCTCATGCGGTTACCGAGCCAGTGGTTGTGAATTTCATTGTGGATGCTTCGACATCGGTTGAAGGATTTGACCTGAAACAGATAAAAGTGGGCGAGAAAACGAGGTTGGCAGATATATCGCTGAGTGAGAATGAAAAGGTGATTGCGTTATACAAAAGGGGAAGGTTTGTTTTCGACTTCACGGCTGATGTTATGCTGGCGGAGGGGGATTATCTGGTGGTAATAGCTTCTTTATGCTAAAAGTTTTCTATCCTGAATTCTTTCGGGGATATTCAAATTTTAGCTTTTAACCACCATAAGACCCATCCACGCCACCCATGTTTGAAAACGGGGGCATCCACGGGCCATTGGGTTATTCTATTAACATGGATTTTCGCAATCATAATTAACGTAATGCTTTCACATCCAAACGAACTCCAATGCTTTCCCTAACCAGGAGACATATTTTCCGCCATCCACCCAACCATCCAAAAAAAGGAGCATTGATCAAACAACCTGTGGACCTCTTTTTGCTCAGACACACGATTATCCTGCTTTCGTAATTATATATCCTGCCCCAGCCCTGAACGAACTCCTTATACCGTGTTTCAGGCTCAGCGCTCTCATAGTCACTTTTGAGTCGATAATTATCCATTCCGGCTTTATTCCCAATGGTTTAACCATATCCAAAAATTTTTTGGAAATGTGGTGTCGTATGGAAATCTATGTGGAGTACACTGGGACCCATGTATTTCTTCAGTATTTCGGTGTAAAA
>JAPDIG010000008.1 GCA_025966525.1 Candidatus Methanophagales archaeon
TTAAACAACTTGCCCAGCAGAAAGCTAAACGCCGTGAAATGTACGATCTGCTTTCTATCTTCAAAAAGACTCTTTCAGAAAAATACCATAACGTAGGCATTAAAGTACTTAGAAGAGAGGTTCTTCGGAAGAATGCAATCATGTATTTCAATGATTGAGCTAGAGTTTAACGTGAAAAAGAAAAAAGAAAAATATTCTGAACATATCGAAAGCATAAAAAAACCCAAACTATTCCAAAAGATAAAAAAAAGAAAGAAGAAGCGGTTTTACACCTTCGGCAAATTTGCCAACGCCTGCTTCACCAACTCCGCAGGGTACTCATAATCTATTAACTTACCTGTATAGTATGCATCGTACGCCCCCAAATCAAAGTGTCCATGTCCGCTGTTCGCAAAGAAAATCACCTCCTCCTCACCGGTTTCTTTGCATCTCAATGCCTCATCTATCACGCCCTTCACACAATGTGCAGTCTCTGGTGCTATAACAAAACCCTCTGACCTTGCGAACAGGCTTGCCGCTTCAAACACTTCGTTCTGGTGGTAGGCAACTGCACCCATGTACCCCTCGTGCGTGAGCTTACATAATGACGGTGCATCGCCATGATACCGCAATCCGCCAGCATGTATCGGTGGCGGGACAAAATCATGTCCGAGGGTATACATAGGAAGAAGCGGCGTTAGCATTGCAATATCACCAAAATCGTATGTATAAAGCCCTTTCGTTAGTGTTGGACACGCCATTGGCTCACATGAAATCACTTGCAGGTCGGGTTTCTCACCCCGCAGCTTATCACCTACGAATGGATAACACTGCCCTGCGAAATTACTTCCACCACCAACGCATCCAAATATATAATCAGGATAAACGTCAATTTGCTCAAACTGCTTCTTCAATTCCAACCCCACAACCGTCTGATGAAGCAAAACATGATTAAGCACGCTTCCCAGCGCATATTTCGTGCCTTCATGCGTTGCCGCGTCCTCCACTGCTTCACTTATCGCTATACCCAGGCTACCAGTACACTCCGGGTCTTCTTCCAATACCTTCCTACCCGCATTTGTTCTTTGTGTAGGGCTGGGAAATACTTCTGCGCCCCATGTCTCTATGAGAACTCGCCTGTAAGGTTTCTGCTCATAGCTTATTTTCACCATATATACGGTGCACTCTAAATCGAACAGACAGGTGCCAAAGGCTAATGCACTTCCCCACTGTCCCGCTCCCGTCTCGGTTGCAATTCGTTCCACGCCCTCCTTCATGTTGTAATACGCCTGTGCAACCGCAGTGTTTGGCTTGTGGCTTCCCGGTGGGCTAACGCCTTCCCATTTGTAATATATCTTCGCTGGTGTCTTCAGTTTCTCCTCCAATCGCTTCGCTCTGTACAACGGCGTAGGTCTCCACAACCTGTAAACATCCCTAACTTCATCTGGTATGGGAATCCATCTCTCTGTGCTCATTTCCTGCTTTATCAACTCCATCGGAAAGATTGGTGCTAAGTCCTCCGCCTTTACTGGCTCTTTTGTTCCCGGATGTATGTAAGGATTCAGTGGTGTCGGTAGGTCTGCCAGGATATTATACCATTCCTTCGGGATTTCCTCCTCATCCAGCACTATCTTCACTCTCTCGTTCATTTTATCTTCTTCACCTTATTCCGCATAAATGCTCATAACTGTATAAATATTTTGAGATTTAGAGTTTGGAATTTTAGTCCATGTGATATTGAGCAAATAGTGCCTCTTTTATTTCCGCTATCGGAACACGAACCTGTTCCATTGTATCCCTTTCCCTTATTGTCACTGTATCGTCTTCCAGCGTTTCATAATCTATGGTAATACAATAAGGCGTGCCTATCTCATCCTGACGCCGATACCTCCTGCCAATACTGCCGGAATCGTCATATTCAACGAATATTGATGCATCTCTCAACTGCTGGAATACTTCCTTTGCTTTGCTCTTCAATTCATCCCGGTTAAGCAACGGGAAAACAGCCGCAATTATCGGCGCTATCTCGTTTTTAAACCTCAACACTTTCCTTTTTTCTTTTCCCACTTGCTCTTCGTATAAAGAACTTTCCAACAAGGCATAAATTATCCGATCTATTCCATAAGAGGGTTCAATCACATGCGGTATTATCTTTGCCTTTGTCTTCTCTGCTTCGCCCTCTCGGACTTGCAATTTGCCATGCACGCCCATATCTGTATTCGAATGCGATGCATGTGACGAAAGATCATAATCTCCTCTATCCGCCACACCTACAATCTCCATCCATCCATATCTCTCGCTAAAGAACTCTGCATCCCAGCAATCACGTGCATAATGCGCCATCTCATCCTGCCTATGCTGCCTGAATCTCAGTTTATCCTGCGGAATGCCTATTCTCCCCAGAAATTCCTCTACCTTCGCTATGTGATAGCCCAAATACTCATTTGCAATTATCCCGCTTCTTACCGCTTCCTCTATGCTCTTTTCACCTTCTTCTCCCTCACTTGGAACAAACCATAGCTTCCTATCTTTTATCTCCTCAAACCTCGGATGATTGCTTTTCTCTCCTGGGTCTACAAAAACCTCCGCCTCTGCCATTGTGAACTCACGCAGCCGAATAAGGCTCTTCCTTGGTGATATCTCGTTCCTGTACGCCTTTCCTATTTGTATCACACCAAAAGGCAACTTATCACGATTGAACCTCAGCAATCGTTGGAAATTGAGGAAGATGCCCTGCGCTGTCTCTGGTCTCAGATAACCTTCACTCTTCTTTTGTGCTCCTTCATCTCTTCCTCCTTTTGGCACGCCTATTCTCGTCTGAAACATCAGATTAAACTCACCTGCATTTTCAAGCTCTCCACCGCATTCAGGGCATTTCTCACGCACATCTACTCCTTCACTCACACGAAAAAAGCTCTTACAGTGCTTGCACACCACAGCCCTGTCGGTAAAACTTTCTAAGTGTCCAGATGCCTCAAATATCTCCCTCGGGGCAATGTTCGTCGTTTCTATCTCATAAAAGCCTTCTTTCAAATAAAAATTTCGCCATGCCTCTTCCACCCTCCTCTTCAGCAGCGCGCCTAAAGGACCATAATCATAGAACCCCGCTGCACCTCCGTATATCTCGAAAGCCAGCCACAGGAAGCCTCTTCTACGTGCAAGTTCTGCTATTCCATCTCCGCTCCCCTCTTTACTACCCGCACTCGCCATTTCTCATTTGGTACTTTACATTGTATACTACTCTATCTTCGCCTTTTCCTTTATCCTCTCCCACTGCTTGTTCCCATCCCTGAGCTCTGCACTCCCGAGCAGAGCTAATTCTATCGCTTTAGCTACATGCCCCCTTTGCCTGTCTGTTAAATAAACCAAAGATTCCCTGTACGAATCCTCAAAATATCTGAGCCCATTCACAAGGTGCTCGTGCATCTCTTTAAACCGATCTGGTGCCTTAATGTACTCCGCCTCACTGAGTGTATTCTTCGCAGCTTCTCCACACTTTTTCATCTCTTTTTCGTATTTACTCTCTTCGATCTTCTCCCAGAAGAAATCATGCATGACTACTACACCGTCTATAACTGATGTTATTTCTCCCAGCAGGTCAGAACAACTCATCAAATAAAATTTCTCATCTTCGTCCATCTCATACCGCATTCTTCGCTGTTTGAAAAGAGATCCCCAAAAACCCATTTTTATCCCCTCCTTACCTATACAAAAACCTTCAGAAGATCCCTATCGAGGAGCATGCCGGTCAATTTACCCCTCGTAGAGACAACGGGAAGCTGATCGAACTTGTTTTCGCTCATCTTCACCGCACATTCACTTACCTCACAATTACGAGTCGCTGTGACCACTTCCTTTACCATTACCTCCCTCACAAGCTTATCAGGTAATTTCATCTTTGATACACCGTAGTACAGCTTCATCGTGTCTCTCATTCCCTCCCATGTCCATTCATCTTCATCAGCACCTAAAGATAGGTCAGAATGCTCTGTTTCATCCTCTATCGCCGCAGCATTTATCAAATCCCGATCTGTGACCAATCCAACCAGTTCAAGTTCCAAATTCAGAACTGGAACTGCCTTTACCCGCCCAAGTTCCATTATTCTGCCTACAACGGATAGAGGCATCTCATCCCATATTGCTATGGTCTTATCCCCAACGTAATTACCTATGGGTGCCTTATAGCCCATCTCCGCTATCTTCTTGACGATGTCTGCGACGGTCATTATCCCAACAAGCTTCTCTTCCTCCACCACGGGCAAACGGCGAATTCTATGCGAGATGATTATCCTCGCAGCCTCTGCAATGGTGGCTTCTGGACCGATTGTAATAGGATTTCTACTCATCAATAACGCTATTTGCTCCTCATCGGGATTTCTTAGCAAATCTTGTCTCGTAACTACGCCCACTACTTTCCCTTCTTTAACAACCGGAACCCCAGAGATGTATCTCTCTTTGCATAACTCCATTATCTCCTCTCGCGTCCCTGGTACTGTCACGTAAGCGACATCTTCTACCATTATATCCCTGACTTTTATTTGCTCGCCTTCTCTCCTCTTCATTTTGCTTCACTTCTATTCTATATAACTTCCACAGCACCGCAAAACCACTTTTTCCTTCTCTTTATTCTATTCGATTATTTTGTACACGCTATCATGTATCCTTACCCTATCCTTTACTTTCAACCCTATTGACTGCCCACCCGTAGCAAGCTCAACTTTTTCATTCTCTATTTCCATCGATTCTACAACCTGCTCGAAAGATGTTGTAGCTCCTTCTATTCTTATCCGGTCCCCCACCCTTATATCATCACTCAACTCTATCACCGCAACGCCTATCTTCGAGAAAAAATGCGTAATTTTCCCTACAAACTTCTTCTCTGCCATTTTATCCCCCTTTTTATTTCTGTTTCATGCCTTACTATACCTTCTCATTTCATATCTATTTTGTATTTCTCCTCATAATGTAAAAAGGGTATCTCTTTACCTGACTCAATCCTTCCTTTCTCCTTCAACTCCGCCGGTATTTTTATTTCAATCGTTGAATAGTCTTCCAGGTCCATAACTTGCGCTATGTCACCCGAAACAGAAAGCACTTGACCACTCCTTCGCTCTATCACAGGCACGTATAACTTCGCAGTAACAGGCTGAATCGCCGTTCTTTTTTGCGAGTCAAACACACCAATTCCCTCTATCCTCGCTTTCGCCGCTCCATGCTTCCCTGGCTTTGAAGTCGTTATGCTCGTTATTGTGCACGGCTCTTCATCTAAAACAACGTATTTCCCTTCTTTTAACGTCCTCACCTCTGCTAGCTCCTTCATATTTTCTCTACTCCTCTATTTTTCTTTTCACTCTCTTAAATCTCCTTCTTTATTTATATCCTTTTCGTTGAACTGCCGAGGGGTTCATACTATATTGCAGCCAAAATGGGATAAAAAATAAAGGAAAGAAAAAAAGTAGAGAAGGGGATAGAAAGTCTTCAGCGGCTTACTTCTTATATCTCAGCTTTTTCCTTCTCTTCTTCAACTTGTGCTTCCGCATTTTTGCCAGCTTTCTCTTCTTTCCGCAGGGAATTTGAAATCACCACCTTTATTTCTTCTTTCTTTATATCTTTACTTTAGATGCAATACTATTTTAATGAAAGGATGATAAAGGTGTAAGGAAAGGGAGATGGGAAGGATAGAGAGGGCACCGGATTGGATACTGAAATACAAAGAAAGGTTAGATAAAGGAACGATAGCATTAGAGGATATTCTGGATGCAGAGAACAAGATGAGGGAGAAGCCGATAAAGGTGTCATCGGTGACGAGAGCGATAAATGCAATGGGATATCCAATTACGGGTTTGCGTAGAGGGCAAGAGGCCGAAGCAGGTGTGAAAGAAAAGAAAAAGGAATCTGTAAAGACGGCGAAAGGACCGGATTGGTTGCAGAAATACCGCGAAAGGATAGAGAAAGGAACGATAACCGTGGAAGATATTCTGGAAGAAGAGAACAGGATAAGGAAGACGCCAATAAAGTTGATAACCGTGACGAGAGCGATAAACACCATGGGTTATTCTATCGCGGGTTTGCGTAGGGGGAAAAAGGCGGAGTCTGCTAAAGAAAGAGAAGAGCAGCGGGGACCTGATTGGTTGCAAAAATACCGCGAAGGGATAGAGAAAGGGACGATTACGGTGGAAGATATTCTGGAAGCGGAGAGCAGGATAAGAGAGAAGCCGATAAAGATGACAACAATGGCGAGAGCGATAAACACTATGGGTTATTCAATCGCGGGTTTGCGTAGGGGAAAAAAGGCAGAGCCTGTTAAAGAAAGAGAAGAGCAGCGGGGACCGGATTGGTTGCAGAAATACCGCGAGAGGATAGAGAAAGGGACGATTACGGTGGAAGATATTCTGGAAGCAGAGAACAGGATAAGAAAGGTGCCAATAAAGCTTGCCACGGTGACGAGAGCGATAAACACTATGGGCTATCCAATAACAGGTTTGCGCAGAGAGAAAAAGGAAGAAGTGAAAAAAGAGGTGAAGCCGAAAAAAGCAGTGAGTGCGGTAGAAGCAGTTGATTATTCCTCCAGCATTGGTAAAATCTCGAAAGCGACGGAGAAAAGATTTTTAGCTATTAAGAAGAGCTGGGAGAAAGATTTAGATAAGCCCCTGCATAATGACTATTTCGTAAATATACTCCTTGCATTAGCAAAGCTCGTTGAGCATGGGAAAACACTTACATTTGCATCAGCAAAAATAAAATGAAGATAATGGTGGCGGAGTACGCGGTTGGTGCAAGGGGGGATAAAGGTTCATCTTTATTAAGAGAAGGGAAAGCGATGCTTACAACGTTGAGAAGAGGTTTTGAGAGACTGGATAATGAAGTTGTGTATCCGGTGGCAGCCCATGATTTTGAAGCCGCGGTAGATAAGCTTTCAAGGGAAAGCGATGCGGGCATCGTTATTGCTCCCGATGAGAAGCTGTACGAACTTACAGAGCTCGTGGAATCGAACACCGTTAATTTGGGCTGTCCTTCAGAGTGCGTAAAAATATGTGCTGACAAGATGCGGACAACAAAAATTCTGGCTGACAAAGGAATACCAGTGCCGAGAATTGTGTCGGAAGAAGAGATGAAAAGAGATGACGCATGGAAAAGTGTGTACGTAAGGAAGCCGAGATATGGATGCGCTTCAGAAAATGTCTTTATAGTGAACGGGAAAGAAAATCAGGAGGATATACCCTTTGACGATAATCGTGATCATATCGTGACGGAATTTATAAAAGGAGAGGATATAAGCAGCAGCGTAATAGCTGGTGATTCTTTTGTGTTACCACTGACGATAAACCAGCAGTTTATAAGGATGGAGCAAGAAAGGCTGATATATGAAGGTGGATTAGTTCCATATCTTGTAGGACGAGATGCCGAGAAGAAGATAAGGAGTATAAGTAAGAAGGTCGTAGCTATGCTTAATTGCAAAGGATATGTGGGGATAGATTTCGTTTTAGGGTATGATGACACGCCATACGTGGTAGACGTAAACCCAAGACCTACAACATCCATCGTAGGAATAGCAAAGGTGTTGAATTATGAGGTAGCGGATTTGATATTGAGAGCGAAATTCGGAACTCTGCCGCGAGAAGAAGAAGTAAAAACCGAAGGATGTTTTACTTTAAAACTAACTAAATAAAACTTTCTTAGAAAAGAAAGCCTTATCAGGGGAAAAAAACTAAATGAAAAAGGGAAGAAAAATCGTGGGAATTGCAAAGGATACTTTAGATTTTATCCTGGAAGTAAGCAAATCTAATCATCCAAGGGAATTTATCGGCATGCTGTACGCCGATGCGAATGTCATAACAGATGTTTTTTTCCTCCCTGGCACGGTTTCGTCGGATGAAAATGCAGTTATACGACTGGATATGATCCCGATGGGCATTGGCTACGTGGGGTCTGTTCATAGTCATCCACATCCCGCTGCTATGAGACCATCAGAGCAGGATTTGTTGATGTTTTCCAAGACTGGAAATTGCCATATCATCACTTTTTATCCCTACGCGGAGGATTGTTGGAGATGTTACGATTCAAAAGGAGAAGAGATAGTGTTGGAGATAGTGGAGATGGATTTAGATGAGTTGGAGGTGGAAGGAGAACTTTTATGGTAAGAGTCTTAGCAACCGGAACATTTGAGATACTCCATCCCGGGCATCTACTTTATCTTGAGGAAGCGAAGAAGCTGGGTGATGAGCTTTTTGTCATTGTTGCGAGAGATGTAAACGTGAAAACGAGAAAGAGAATGCCGATTCTACCGGAGGAGCAGAGATTGAGGATGGTTTCTGCTTTGAAAGTGGTGGACAAGGCGATGTTGGGTAGCGAAAAAAATATGTATGAACCTTTATATAGTATAAAACCTGATATAATAGCAATAGGCTATGACCAGGATTTCAATGAGGTAGCGTTGGAGCAAGAGCTCAGAAAGCGAGGCTTCAACTCAAAGGTCGTTCGTATAAAAAAGCATAATTCAAATGCTTTTTGTAAGGCGGAGGCGATAATAAAACATATATTGGAATTGATGAGGGGATAAAAATGGAAGAAGAGCGTGGATTGACTCGAATAGGGGTATCTTTACCGTCGAATCTTTTGAATAAGTTTGACGGAATAATAAGAGGTAGAGGGTACTCATCGAGGTCGGAAGGGATAAGAGATGCAATTAGGGCTTATATAGTGGAATACGAATGGATGGAGCGAGAAGAAGGCGAGGAGATAGGGACCATAACTTATCTCTATGATCACAGCCAAAGGGGATTGGGTGATGAGCTAACCGAGGTACAGCACCATTTTCTGGATATGATAAGAACGTCAACGCACATCCATCTCGATGAGGAGAATTGTTTTGAAGTAATAGTAATGAAAGGCGAGGCAAAACGGATAAAGGAATTGGCAGAGAATATAATGAGCTTGAGGGGTGTAAAACACGTGAAGCTGACAACAACGCATGGGGGAATATAAATAATGGAAATAATGGACCAGTTAAAGAAGGGAACGACAACGGTTGGTTTAATATGTGATGGCGGTGTAGTGCTGGCGAGTGAGAAGCGCGCGACGATGGGTTCCTTTATTGCTTCTAAAGCAGCGAAGAAGATCTATCAGGTGGATGAGCGAATGGGTATAACCACCGCAGGAATAGTAGGAGATGCACAGGCATTGGTTCGGATATTATCAGTGGAAGCAAGGCTATACAAGATAAGAAGGCAAGAGCCGATGACGGTAAAAGCGATGACAACGCTGTTATCCAATGTGCTGAGCGGTCAGAGATTCTTTCCGTATCTTGTGCAACTCCTGGTAGGGGGAATAGATAGGAACGGCGCACACATATTTTCAGTTGACCCTTTTGGAGGCAATACCGATGAGAGAGAGATTGCTGCTACCGGTTCGGGTTCGCCTATTGCATACGGTGTGCTTGAGGACAGGTATTCAAAGGATATGTCGCAGGAAGAAGGGGTAGCACTTGCAATACAGGCATTACATTCCGCAATGAAAAGAGATAGTGCCTCTGGTGAGGATATGGAAGTGATAGTGATAACGAAAGAAAAGTATGAGGAAATAGGAGAAGAAAAGATAAAAAAAATAAGAGGATCATTTAGTTGAAATTGTGTTCTTGACGTTTGTTGACGTTACCTAATTGATATAGGTAACATAAAATAGGAATAGGGAAAGAGAGAGCACCAGTCTAAGCTAAGTAAGGATTGGATTAGTAGAAGGTTTAGGAACGGACAATGCCAGCAGAAGAGACGCTTTTAGAATTGAAGAGGCGAATAATGGAGTTATTACCAGGTGATGTGAGCATTACAGAGGTGGAGTTTGAAGGACCTGAGCTCGTGATATACACGGAAGACACGCATAAATTCGCGGATGACGGTGCCATAGTGAGAACATTAGCGAGGGAGCTAAAGAAAAGGATTTCGGTTAGACCAAGTGGTAAGATATTGATGGAGCCGGAAAAGGCGTCTAAGGTTATTTATGATATTATACCGGAGGAGGGCGGAATAAAAGATATTTATTTCGATATGGACAAGGCGGAGGTGATAATAGAAGCAGAAAAGCCGGGGTTGGTGATAGGCACGCATGGAGCAACACTTAGAGAAGTCGCAAAGGTGATAGGGTGGCGACCCAACGTTATCAGAGCACCACCTATACAATCCGCGATAATAAAAAGTATAAGGAGGTATTTAAGGGAGGAGAGCGAATTCAGGAAAGACTTTGTGAAAAAAGTAGGGAGGAGGATATATAGAGATAAGCTAATAGAGGATGACTGGCTGCGTATAACGGCATTAGGTGGGTGCAGAGAAGTGGGTAGAAATGCATTTTTACTTTCTACGCCGGAAACCAGAGTGTTAATAGATTGTGGAGTAAGTGTGGGCACGGAAGGGATGCCCTATCTATACGCTCCTGAGGTGTCACCAATAAGTAACATAGATGCGGTAGTGATAACGCATGCACATCTTGACCATTCAGGCTTAGTGCCTCTTTTGTTCTTATATGGATATGATGGACCTATATACATAACGCAGCCAACGAGGGACCTTATGGCTCTTCTTTTGCTTGACTATATAGAGGTATCAGCAAGAGAAGGGAAGAAGATGCCGTATAAATCGTCTCTAATAAGAGATGCGATAAGGCATACGATTCCGTTGAAGTATGGGGACGTAACAGACATATCACCAGATGTGAAGCTAACTTTTTACAATGCGGGGCACATATTGGGTTCCTCAATCGCGTATTTCCATATAGGCAACGGGCTTCATAATCTCGCATTCACCGGTGACATAAAGTATGAGCGAACTTTTCTTTTCGAGCCTGCTTTCAATGATTTCCCCAGGGTTGAAACGTTGATCATAGAGTCGACATACGGTGGAATGAATGACTTGCAACCGTCAAGGCGCGAAGCGGAGAAGAATTTGAAGGAAGAGATAGAGAAAACACTAAACAGGGGAGGCAAAGTAATAATACCTGCTTTTGCGGTTGGAAGGTCGCAGGAGGTAATGATAGCTTTAGAAGGGATGCAACTGGAAGTGCCGGTATATTTAGACGGGATGATATGGGAGGCGACTGCAGTCCATACTGCATATCCTGAATATCTCAACAGGAAGCTGAAGAATTCCATTTTCCAGGGTGAAAATCCATTCTTATCAGACGTTTTTGTGCAGGTGGACGATGTAGATAAAAGAAAAGCGGTAATAGAAGAGAAGGAGCCATTCATCGTACTTGCTACCGCCGGCATGTTAAATGGCGGTCCCGTTTTAGAATACCTGAAAGGACTTGCAGGAGATGAAAGGAACAAGCTTATCTTCGTTGGATACCAGGCAGAAGGGTCGCTTGGAAGGAGGATACAAAAGGGCTGGAATGAGATACAGCTTTCACATGAGGGTAAAATAAGGAATATAAAAATAAACATGGAAACAAGGACAGTAGATGGTTTTTCTGGACATTCTGACCGCAATCAGTTACTTGAATACGTAAGAGGTATACACCCACTGCCTTCAAAGGTAATATGTATGCACGGTGAGAGTAACAAATGTATGGCATTAGCAAGTGGAATACATAAGAGGTTTAATATAGAGACGATAGCGCCAATGAATTTGGAGACCCTGAGATTGGTGTAAGTTACTTTACTTATACGTATTTTTTTCAAGTAAAGAAGAGATAAAGAAAGGCGAAAAATTCAAAGAGAGATATCTCTAAAAGAGAAGGGAAGAGGGAAGAAAATGACAAGTATACGGGAAAGGATGGAAAGGATGGGCATAGGGAAGAGGATAAGGATGGAAAGAATCGTGGACCGGAAGAGCGGTAGAAGTGTTATTGTTCCTATGGACCATGGTGTGACGTCAGGTCCGATATATGGATTGACGGACATGCAGCGAGCAGTAGATGCGGTAGCAGAAGGAGGAGCAAACGCCGTTCTCGTGCATAAAGGGATTGTAATAGCGGGCCATAGGGGATATGGCAAGGATATAGGACTAATAATTCACTTATCTGCGAGTACCTCATTAGGACCCGACCCATTGAACAAGGTTACAGTTGCGACGGTAGAGGAAGCGATACGATTAGGTGCAGATGCGGTATCAATGCACGTGAATGTGGGAGCGGAGAACGAGGCGGACATGCTTGCAGAGTTGGGAGAGACTGCAATGGTATGTGAGGAGTGGGGCATCCCTTTTTTGGCTATGATGTATCCTCGTGGGAAAAAGGTGAAGAGCGAGCATGACGTTGAGGTGGTAAAGCATGTAGCACGTGTAGGTGCTGAACTTGGTGCGGATATTATAAAGACGAATTATACTGGCGACCCTGATACATTTAAGGATGTGATAAGCAGTTGCCCGGTGCCGGTGATAATAGCAGGAGGTCCAAAGGCGAATACGGATGCGGAGGTGTTGAAGATGGTGGAAGATGCGATTGCTGCTGGTGCTTCTGGTGTATCAATAGGCAGGAATGTATTTCAGCATGAGAACCCGACGGATATGACAGCAGCAATAAGCAAGGTAGTGCATGAAGGCGTTTCGGCAGGGGAAGCGATGGAGATGCTGAAGTGAGGGATTGTAGGGAATAGGCAATAGGGAGTGCCAAGCGGAACTATAGTCATAGACAGCTAAAACCATGCATATCAGGAACACACCTTCTGAGTATTTCATCAACTCTTTTACTCATAGAAACCACAAATCCGTTAAAAGAGCGTACTAAAGTAGTCCGATCAGGCCAGCAATAGTTAAAAGACATTGTTTCTTTAGCCCATCTGATCCAATATTCCGCGGCATTCATTTCGGGGCTGTAAGGTGGTAGCCAATGCACATGAATACGAGTGCTTTCGAGCGCTTCTCTCATAGCAGGACCACGATGAGAGCTTGCTCGGTCCCAGACAAGGTCTATTCTCCATCCTTTAAGCTTTTTCCTCACTTTATCCAGAAAAGCAGCTGTATATTCCTGATTGAACCAATTGGTTATCATGGTGATAACTTTCCCCAAAGGTCGCACAACGGCAGCATAAAATAGAATTTTCTCCTTCTTGCTTGACCTTCATCCACGTATACAGTCACACTCCGTGGAGAATGTTTATTTTCGAGCTCTTTCAGATTTTTTGCGAATTCAAGTTGCTTTTCAGGGTCTGCCTTCCAAAACTGATATTTATCATAGTGGAATAAATCCGGATAAGAATCTTGCAAAGTTACCTTAATTTAATGCTGATAGACATAGTTAAAGAGAAGAGATGTATGCAAAGAGAATAACTTCCCTGCCTCCCTATCTATTTGCGGAAATAGACGAGAGGAAGAAGAAAGCAGAGGATAAAGGAATAGATATAATAGACTTAAGTATCGGCGACCCGGATTTGCCGACACCTCCACACGTGGTAGAAGCAGCCTGCCGCGCGGCAAAGAACCCTCTAAATCACAGGTATCCTTCTTATGAAGGAATGCTCTCTTTCCGTGAAGCAGTAGCTGCATGGTATAATCACAAGAAGCATGTTAGTTTAGACGCGGAGGATGAAGTTCTAACTTTGATAGGGTCAAAGGAAGGAATAGCACATTCCGCATTCGCGTTTTTAGACTCCGGCGATATTGCTCTTGTTCCCAATCCCGCTTACCCGGTATATAAAAACGCAACGCTATTAGCGAATGGCATTCCTCATTCAGTTCCCTTAACGGACGAGACCGAATTCAAGCCGGACTTGGATCGCATCGATAAAGAAGTGGTGAGGAAGGCAAAAATCATGTTCTTAAATTATCCAAATAATCCCACTGCCGCAACAGTTGAAAAAACATTTTTTAAAGAGATTGTGGATTTCGCACATGATCACGACATCATCATTCTTCATGATAACCCTTACTCTGAGCTAACCTTTGATGGCTATGAAGCACCGAGTTTTCTGGCTGTTGATGGTGCAAAAGAGGTTGGTATCGAGTTCAACTCGCTATCCAAGACTTATAACATGACGGGCTGGCGAATAGGATACGCAATAGGAAATTCAGAGTTATTAAAGGGCTTGCGACTTGTAAAAACAAACGTTGATTCCGGGGCTTTTCAGGCTATTCAGGCAGCGGGAATAGCGGCGTTAACCGGTCCTCAGGACTGCGTAAAGTTAGATATGGAGATTTATAGAGAAAGAAGAGATATTTTATTTGATGGGTTGAGGTCTGCGGGGATGGAATTGAAAAAACCAAAAGCTACTTTTTATTTATGGGCAAAAGTTCCCTCCGGGTTCTTATCTATCCAGTACTCCATGCTCTTGCTGGAACGTGCAGGAGTAGTAGTAACGCCGGGGGTGGGATTTGGAGAGAACGGAGAAGGGTTTGTTCGTTTCTCGCTTTGTGTAAGCAAAGAAAGGATAAAGGAAGCATGTGAAAGGCTTGAAAGACTGGATATATGAAAAAGAAAAGGTTTTCGTTCTCGGACCATCTGGAAATAACAGGTATTTATGGGCTTCCGGAGATAAAGGAAGGTGACGATTTAACATCACTATTTTTCGATGCCTTGATGGAGAAAAAGATGACATTGGAAGACCGTGATGCAATTGTCTTCACTTCTAAAATAATATCAAAGAGCGAGGGCAGGGTCGTGGACCTCTTTGATGTAAAAGTGAGCAGAGAAGCGGAGCGAATAGCAAAAGAAACGGAAAAAGACCCAAAAATCGTTCAACTTATACTCGACGAAGCAAAAGAAATAGTAAGAATAATGAAGAACCATGTTATCGTAGAGACAAAACATGGATTCGTGTGCGCAAATGCAGGTGTTGACGAATCTAATGTTGATGAAGGGAGAGCGGTGTTACTGCCAAAAGACCCGCAGAGAAGCGCTGAACGGCTTAAAAAGGAAATTGAGAAGCAAAGTGGCAAAGAAATTTCAGTCTTAATTTCCGATTCTTTCGGCAGAGCTTTTCGTGATGGCGTAACTGGAACATGCATAGGCGTTTCAGGCATTCCGGCCCTGCTGGACAGAAGGGGTGAGGAGGACAGGTTCGGAAAAATCGCGAGGATAACGAAAGAGGCAATAGCAGATGAGATATGCGCCGCTGCAAATCTCGTGATGGGCGAGTTCAAAGAGAGCATACCGGTAGCGATTGTGCGAGGTTTAAAATTAAGAAAAAGTGAAAGCAATATAAAAGAAATTGTATTTAAAAAGGAAGATGACCTCTTCAGGTAAAAAATTAGCAGCACTGGATGTGAACAAATGCATCGGGTGTATGGAATGCATGTTTGCATGCTCGAGAAGGGTAGGTAGAGGCGGGTTTGACAAGTCGGCGATAAGGGTGAGGTCTGCGGGAGGCATAGAGCGCGGTTTTGTAATTGTTGTTTGCCGCGCATGTGAGAATCCGCCGTGCGCAAGGGTATGCCCTACGGGTGCTTTAAGGGAGCGTAAAGGGGGAGGAGTGATATTGAACGAGGATAAGTGTATAGGGTGTGGTTTCTGCGCACAGGCTTGTATCATGGGTGCCATTTTCTGGGATAACGAGCGGAATAAGCCCATCGTGTGCAAATACTGCGGTGAATGCGGGGATTACTGCGTGCATAATGCTATTGGTATAGTTGAGGTTAAATAACATGAGCGAAAAAGTGGCGGATATTGCAAGATACTTGAAGTCGAAGTTAAAGAAGAAAGCGAAAATACTCATAATGTGTGGTGAGCTTTGTAATAGGGTCGAGCTTGGCGATCAGAAGCTATTGGATTATATTATCCAACTCGCAGCTAAAACAGATGCACCCGTTGCAGCAACGGGGAATACGGTAGTAGAACTAAAGAAGAGAGGAGTAAAAGCGAGGAAGATGTTTGCTGCGGAAATAGTCTTCTACTTGAAATATAATTGGAGAGAAGAATTAGGGCTGCCCGACAAACCGGAAGTTGTGGTATTGGTAGGTTACAATTCCGATATTTTGAAATCGATCGTCAGCACGTTAGAAAGTGCAGGTGTTGATACCGTTGTCTTAGATAATATAGAAATAGAAGAAGCCACATTTTCTATGCACGGGCTCTCATTTCAGGAATGGAAGCAGGGTTTAGAGATGCTAATAAAATCACTATGATGAAAAGAAGAAGCACAAAAGAAGAGGAACAGGCACAAGAGCAAAAGAGGCAACAAATATGGGATTCCTTGCCCAAAGGCGAGGTTTACCAAGCACCTACGAATCCTGACGACTTTTTCAAGGGAATAACATACGACATCTCACCAAGGCAATTTGGACTTCGGGTGAGGAAACATGATATGTATTGTGAATTAGGAGGTCCCAAGCACCGGTACAGCAGTTTCTTCTTTATCGAAGTGGTGGGAGACGAAGAAAGGATAAAAGATGGACGAGTAGAAGTAATAGGACCGGAGATACAGGATATAGAGGGGCAATCGTTTCCTTTTGGGTTCTGGATACGGTACTATGGAAAGGAATTGACAGAAGATTACCTGGATTTGCTTACAAGGTGGACATACTTCGCATTGGAAGAGGGAGAAGGGTGGATGCTTCTTAACACTCGTGATACGATATGGCTGAGATTGCACAAAAAATATGCATCTAAGCATGACTTCAAGCATCTTGGTCAAGCAATGATAAACCTTTGCAAGATACAATTCCCACTGGTGGAGAAGGCGGATGCGAAGATATTGATAGCAACCGAGGAATTAGGAGGGTCGAAGCTTACAAAAGAGATAATAGATAAAGTATGCACGCCGTACTGGGAGAGAGTGGATGAAAGTGCGCGGGAGTTTTCCGATGAGGATGTTGACACTTTTTATGGTTGTACTATCTGTCAAACCTTTGCACCAACTCATGTATGCGTAGTTGCGCCGGATAGGCCACCTTATTGTGGGATAATTACATGGCTGGGTGCGAAAGTAATGTGTGACCTCGACCCGTATGGATATATATTTGAGATGCCTTTGGGCGAATGTGTCGACCCCTGGGGCGGGGAATACACCGGCGTGAATGAAAAGATATACGAGAAGTCAAACAGGACTTACAAACGTGTGGTGATGTATTCCTCGATAACCTACCCACAAACGAATTGCGGGTGTTTCGAAGCGGCGATCTTTTATATACCCGATGTTGACGGTTTGGGTCTGGTAGACCGGAGATACGGGGGGGATACGCCTCTGGGTATGACCTTCTCAAAGCTCGCAGGACTTATAAGCGGCGGACAGCAGAACCACGGATATTGTGGCATATCATTTAGAACACCGAAATCGAGGAAATTTGTGCGTGCGGACGGCGGATGGCTCCGTATCGTGTGGATGCCAAAGGAATATAAGCAAATGCTGGCGGAGTTCATTCCCGAGGAGATGTATGATAAAATAGCAACAGAGGAGGATTGCGTGGACCCGGAAGAACTGAAGGTGTTTCTTAAGCGTGTGCACCACCCTGTGGTATCATTGTGGAAGAATGGAGAGCTACCAGAGCCTCTGAGGATACCTGCGCCAAACTCGGATTGGAGCAAGGAGGAAGAAGAGATAGCAAGAAGAAAAGGGCGTCAGTTAGCGGATTAGAGTTTACACATCCAAAACAACCATGGCGTGCCAAGCTTCGTTCTTCTTTATCTCCATCATGTTGTACGTGACTGCCTTTATTATTATGCCGGATTCATGTTTAGCGGGATCGAATTTCCCGCCTCTGCACATTCCTATTATGCTAAAATTGGAAGAATCCACGTCTATATCGAATTTTTTCATGACCAGCGATTCCGACTCGAACAAAAAAATCATCTCGTCCAGCCAGTCGAACATCAAGCTGTAAAGGTCTTCTGATTTTATCGCCACTTCTCGTTCCACTTCTTCTTCTATCGCATCTACATCGGTCATGAAACTGTAAGTTGCGATCGCAGCATTAGCAAAGAGTTCCTCCAGCGTGTCGCCATACGTTTCGAATCCCACGTCCGAGGGATGCTCGATATATTTTATTTTTTTCTTTCTTTCCATTTTCTCTCTGTCTCATAACCACAGATTACACAGATCTGAAATCTCGAGGTTTTTTGGGGGATTCAAGAAACTTAATCACTCTGACGATCGTCTCGTTTACCGGTGTGGGTATATCATGCTTTTTACCCAATGCGACAAACACGCCATTTAAAAAATCTATTTCGGTCTTTTTACCTCTCTGTATGTCATTAAGCATTGAAGAGTGATGTTTTTCTGTTCGGGGGATCTGCTCATGCCGCAGATAATCCAGGTATTCCTCGGCAGAATTCCAGAACAGTTCGACTTTTTCCGCTTCCGCGACTTCAAAAGCCTCGTGAATCAGAGCTTCGATGATTGCAAAAGAATACGGATTTGCTAGTTCGCCATATCCAACCCGAAAAATCGCACTCAATGGATTTAACGCTCCGCTGTACAATGCTTTCGCCCAGATGTGCATCCGAATATTATCCACAGCATCAGAAGGTATCCCCGCATCGTTGAACATCGCAACGATTTTTCTCAATCTCGGTGTGTTTTCGTTATTGAGTTCGCCGATTTTTGTCGTAGCTGCGGAAACGGTCACCTCTACTTCGCCCGGTTCTGGCATCTCAAAACCCGTTATCACCATACCGCCCATTGTGTGCTCTTCTCCGACATACTTTCCTATAATCTCTTCGTTCCCTATGCCGTTCTGCAAGCTGATAACCACAGAATCATCATCAATAAGTGGTTGTAATTCTTGCATCGCATTTTCGGTATCAAAAGATTTTGTAGTTAACAGGATCACGTCAGGTTTGTAATTTTCTTTTAGTTCTGATGTTGCTCTTATGTTTTCGATTACGTGTGAGCCCCATATCCCGGAGATTCTGAGTCCGTGGTCTCTTATCGGTTTCATCTGGCTTTCCCTACCAATAAGCGTAACGTCATAGCCCGCATTGGCTAACATACCGCCAAATGCACTTCCTAATGCTCCTGCACCCATTACGAGGATTTTCATTTCATCTTTTATAATAACCTCAAAGATTATTTTATTTATATGACATAACCTTTTTATCTTTTAACGGAGATGAGAAAGAGGTATGCACGGTATGAAAAAACTCAAGCCACTTGCGGCTATTGTTGGTGCAGGTCGGACAAAGTTCGGTGAACTTTGGTACCAGAACCCGGAGGCGCTGCTGACTGAAGCAGGGCTCAAAGCAATGGAATCAGTCGAATATGGACTTAGGCGTAAAGACATCCAGGCATGCTATTTCGGCAGTTTTCTATATCAAGTCACCAATAAGCTCGCACTCATACCGGGGTATATGTCACGAGAACTGGGCATGAATATCCCTATGAGCAATACGGAGGCAGCTTGTGGGTCCGGTGGTTCGGCACTCTATAATGCCTGTCTTGGCATCAGATCCGGGGAGTACGATGTTACCCTGGTTGGTGGATTTGAGAAGATGACAGACCGCGCGGGAAAGATCATTGATGACCTCATGTTTGCAGGCGACCCCCACGAGTTTGACGCCGGCTACACCTTCGCAGGTCTGTACGCATCCATGATGGCAAGGTACATCCACGACTACGGTGATAGCAGCGACGGCAGATGCCGAGAAGCCCTTGCCCTCGTTGCGTGTAAGAATCATCATCATGCCGTAGGCAATGAGTATGCCCAATTCAGAAGAGAGTTTACAGTAGAAGAGGTATTAAACTCGCCTTTGGTTGCCGACCCCATTCGAATGCTGCACTGTTCCCCTGTCTCGGACGGCGCCGTGGCACTTGTAGTTGTCAGTCCAGAGGTGGCGAAGGAGTACACAGACACACCTATCTATATTGTAGGAAGCCAACAGGCAACGGATGACGTGTCTATCTGCAGTAGAGAGAGTCTCACGGGGATAAAAGCTACAAGGCTGGCAATGGAGAAGGTTTTGAAGGAGACAAGCATGACGATGCGCGATATTCATCTCGCTGAAGTCCATGACTGCTTCACCATAGAGGAGATCTTTTTCTTAGAAGATTCAGGATTCTGTGAAAGAGGAGAAGGCTGGAAGACTGTTTACGATAGCTACGAGTCCTTCAAAGGGTCGAAGCACATCCCATACGTGAACGGGAATAGCGAGCTGGTGGTCAATGCAGGAGGTGGTTTGAAAGCTGATGGACATCCGGTGGGCGCTACTGGAGTTAGACAGGTCTATGAGTGTTTCAAACAACTGAGGAATGAAGCGGGGGGAAATCAAGTTGATAAGGAGCTTAATGTGGCGTTGTGCCATAACATAGGAGGGACAGGTGGAATCGCCACTGTACATATTTTAATGAGGGAGCTATAATGAGATGAGTGAACCAATTACGAGGAGAAAAATCCTCGTTGATTACAGAATCCGAGCTGCGAAATGCGAGAACTGTGGCAGGGTTTACTTCCCACCAAAGTCCTTCTGTGATATAGAAGGAAGGGGAAGCAGGATGCGAGAGGTAGACCACTTCTACGAAAAGGGAACACTCTTATCCTGCAACGTCATCCGTGGACCTACAAAAAAGTTTGACTATCTGAAGTCCTTTCTATCTGGGATAATTCATTTCCAGGGGGATAATCTGAAGGTCCCGGGTAGAATAACGGACTATGTTCCTCCTCCGGAGGAGGTTGATGTCACTGAGTTCATAGACAGAGGGGTAGTGCCGAGGTTTAGAAAAACATTTACGGACGGAACAAGCGGTCTCATTTACTACTCAAGCATGAATTTCTCCTTTGAAGATGATTATTACCCATTCCAGCAATACCTGCCAATCAAACCCTCTGTAAATGAAAAAAGCAGTAAACCAGGAATTGTTGGTTATGGCGTATACCTCCCGAAGTTCAGGATAAAGAACGAAGGACATGGTGTACTCGGGGTAGTCGAAAGGACTTTGCCCTTTGCCGATGAGGACACTACAACCTTCGCTGTGGAGGCAGGCAAGCGCGCTCTCATTCATTCTGCTATTGACAGCCGATACGTGAAGAAGTGTTTCGTCGGCTCAGAATCGGCGCCTTATGCTGTCAATCCTTCCATGTCAACCGTTTCTCAGGTACTTGAGTTAGGCGAGCCCTACGAAGATGGGTTCTTCTCTGGTGGTATTGACTCCCAGTTTGCATGTAAGGCAGCAACAGACTTATTCATCGACGCTGCTGCTTTAGTCGCATATTCCACTTTTGGAGGTGAATATGTGATGGTAATAGGAGCAGACAACTCCCAGGCTGCCGCGGGTGATCCGCTGGACTATACTGTTGGAGCGGGAGCTGCCGCCTTTATCTTTGGCAAACGGAATGTCATCGCAACTTTAGACTGCTATGTTCCTTATACTTCTGACACACCGGATTTCTATCGAAGGGAGGGGGAGGAATACCCAAAGCACGGCGGCAGATTCACTGGAATACCTGCCTACTTCAAACATGTTGGAACCGCTATGAAGGCAGCTATGAAGGCATGTAACCTCACCCCGAAGGATATTCAATACGTTGCCAATCATTCCCCCAATGGAAAGTTTCCATACCAGGCGGCGATAGAAGCAGGCTTTGATAAAGAACAGATTGAACCCGGCTTGGTGGTGAAGTATATAGGCAATCTCTACTCCGGCTCTTGCCCCACTGCTTTAGCCGCTGTCCTGGACATAGCAAAACCCGGCGATAAGATACTCATGACAAGTTACGGGTCAGGAGCGGGCTCCGATGCATATATATTCACCGTGACCGACGCGATAGAGCAGAAGAGGGAAAGGTCCATCACCGTGAAAGAGCAGATTGAAAACCCGCATCGGCAATATGTTGACTACAGCACGTACCGGAGGTGGAAAGAAGGGTAGTGTCTGCTTTATGCTTGTGAGAGAAGATGAATATTGATTTTTTGATTGAAAGAGATATTGAAAGAAGCAAACGGATTAAGAAATAGGCTAATTCACAAGGAAGAGAAATGGTCGCGCAAAAACAATAGAAGGAGGAGATGACAGAAGTCATTAAGCCATCTCTTTCAGCACTTCCTTCGCCCTATCCACTCGCACGCGCTTTTCGCGCACCAGTATTTCCACAACGCGATCTATCGTATCACCTTTTGCTCCGGCTGCTATCGCAACGTTCCGTGCATGCAGAGACATGTGTCCACGCTGAATCCCCTCGGTTGCCAGTGCGCGAAGGGCAGCGAAATTCTGTGCCAGACCCACCGCGGCAATGATTTCTGCAAGCTCGTTTGCTGTTTTCACGCCCAGTATCTTGAGGTTAGTTTTCGCAGTAGGATGAACAGATGTCGCACCGCCAATGATACCGACTGCGAGTGGTAGTTCGATAGTTCCAACCAGGTCATGATCTTTGTTCTTTTCCCAGTGTGTTAATGGAAGATATTTCCCGGTAATACTTGCATAGGAATGTGCACCTGCCTCAATCGCCCTGAAGTCGTTCCCCGTAGCGATTACCACCGCGTCTATTCCATTCATTATGCCCTTATTATGCGTCGCACATCTGTACGGGTCAGACTTCGCAAATAAATATGCGCTGATGATACCATCCACAACTTCCTCCCCTCCTATCGCATCCTTTGCAAAAACAGCTCTTGCACGCGCTAACCTGTACGTGGCAAGATTTGAAATAATTCTCAGATTCACCTTTCCACCCGTGAGTTGCTCAATAAATGGCGCAACCGCTTCAACCATTGTGTTTACCGCATTTGCGCCCATCGCGTCCTTAACGTTAACCAATAGATGGATAATCACCATAGGCCCAGCGTCCGAGGCAATGACCCTTACCTCGAGGTCTTTAGCTCCGCCGCCAAGGTTCACAAGCATCGGGTCTTTTTCATTTGCGATGTTTAGAATTCGGTCTTTATTTGCGAGGAGGGCAAATTTTGTGGCAAAAGGGTCGTAAACGCCAGTTAATTGTATTTGACCGACCATTATGGGTTCCGAGGAACTCGCTTGGAACCCTCCTTTCTCCCTTGCCATCTTTGCAGCATTACTCGCCGCTGCGACAACAGAAGGCTCCTCTATTGCCATTGGTATCAGGTAATCCTTACCGTTAATCATGAAATTCACTGCAATGCCTAGTGGTAATGGCATCGTACCAACCACGTTTTCTATCATTCTGTCTGCTATTTCACGGAGGGAACAGGTATTACCGAGAATTCTTACCTCCTCTTCATTTAACCCTGCAAAATCCCTTACAATCTCTAATCTCTTCTCTGTACCCAGTTTATAAAATCCTGATATTTTTGACGTTCTCATTTCACAAGATTAACAGATTTTCACAGAATAGTGCTTTTTTTCTTTTCGGTAAACGCTTTTCTTTTATAAAAGAAAAGGGTTTAGTTATAAAAACACTTATCATCTTTAAGTTAAAAAAGAAAATGGAAGAAAAAATATCGATGCAAGAGTATCTTCACTCTATTAGATTCTATATCCTGTTCATTTCCGTCCTTTTCATTGGCTCCATTGCCCTTGGGTATATGGGTTTCCTGAGCGAAATATTTAGTGAGCCGCTGGAGTGGATTCAACAGCTTAGCGAGAATATACAAGATTTTACACATGGGTACCCATCATGGATAATCTTTTTGGCTTTCTTTATCGTGCTATTCTTGAATAACTCTTTCACATGCTTCCTTGATATCATATCAGGACCTCTGATAGGCATTTTTCCCATGTTTTCTGCATTTATCAATGGTGGTTTACTCGGCGGGTTTGCCAAAGAGGAAGGTCTGAAGGTCTTTCTTGCGATAGTGCCTCATGGCATATTTGAGATACCGGCTTTTTTGTTCTCCGCGGCGATTGGCTTGCGACTGGGGCGAGAGATTTTAAAAAGGAAAGGCGAAAGGCATTTAAAAAAGGAGTTAAGGAAGGGTTTGAGGGTATTCCTCCATCTAATTTTGCCTCTTCTTCTTATTGCCGCTCTTATTGAATCGGTTTTGATTGTTATAGCACTTTCTTTCTAAAACCCTTTTTCTTTTTAAGAAAAGGTTTGTTTGAAATGAGAATCCAAGACGGCGTATATTGGTACAAGGAAAAAGGCTTTCTTGATGCAAACACATACGTGATAAAGGACGAAATCACTCTTCTCATAGACCCCGGGCTGGAGAATTACCTTGGGCTACGGCTGGAAGAAATGCGGGAGGGCGGAATTGATGCACGGGATATTGATCTGATAACACTCACGCATCTTCATCCTGACCACTGTGACGCAACCGCAGCGCTTAAGGATATATCAGGCGCAAAAATTGCACTACCGTCATCACAATTAGAATATCTTGATATTATGACTGAGGAAGCTTCGAGGTTCATTGGCATTGGCAATGCAAAGAAATTCGAGGTGGATTTAGTGCTTGAAGAGAGTTTGAATTTAGGGAACACTGAGTTAAGGATATTACATACACCGGGGCACTCTCCAGAAAGCATTTGTTTTTACGCTTCGGATAAAAAGATTTTAATATGTGGGGATTTGGTGTTTGAGAAAAGCGTAGGAAGAACTGATCTGCCTTTTGGTAACGAAGAAGAGTTGAAAAGCTCCATTAATACGGTATCAGCGCTGGATACGGAACTTTTGTTGCCCGGGCATGGTGCGATAATAGAAGGATGCAGCAATGTAAAAAGGAATTATGAATTTGTAAGAGAATTTTATCTCAAACACCCTCACTCGCGCCTATAAACCATTCATCCACCCTTAGATGCTCAGCCCTAAACGACCTTCTGTTACATATCCGTTCTATCACTTCACGCTGTCTCTCTTTTGCTTCCCCTACTTCCTTTTCTCCAACCTCAAAATAAAATCTCTTTTTTCTCGCTCTGCCACTATCTCTATTCAACTCCCCTTTGTATATTACCACTTCTCCACCTTTCAAAAGATACTCACAACAGCTCAATCGTTTTTCCAACTCCTCTGCTTTTGTATCTTCTCCTATATCATATATTGCGATATCCGCATCCGCACCGTTACCTAAGTGACCTTTGTTTCGCAAGCAAAGTTGCTTTGCTGGATTCGTTCTCGTTATCACTGCAAGCTCGTATAACGAATATTCAATATCACGCAACCCATCATTCTTCAGCTCTTTTCTGTTAGCGCTGTTCAGTAACCCTGCGAATAGCTTAGGATAATAATAAAAGAGGCATCCAGAGGGGCTATCGGTGGAAAAAGAGATGTGGCATGAGTTCAAATATTCTAAAGCTTCCAGCGCAAACTTTTGCGAGTAATATATCCTTTTATCTTCCATCTTCTCCTCTCTCACCTTTGAAAATACCAATGGCTTCTCTAATCCTATATCCACGCTATTGAAATTATTTTCACCCTCCGCAGGAACATCATACCCAATTCTCATATCTATATCCCCCTTCTGTGAAGGGTAAAAAATACCGAGGTCGACAGCCCCTCCATTTTTTAATATCCGCATCGCTGTTTCGTATCTCTCTTCATTATCCATGCCTGATGCGATATGAGCTAAACAAAAACCACTTAAAATACTCGGATTCTCATCTAACAGCTCCGGATACGTCCTCAACTGTATCTGTGGCAATTTTTCTTCCTCGGATTTGATTATTTCATAAAAGAAATTCACACATTTCTTCTCATCTATGTCTCGATAAAAAAAACCCTGCTTCGCATATTTCACCCTCGCATCGTATATCTTCACACCTATAGACTTCGTGAGGTCTAAAAGGAAAAGAATGAGGTTCTTCACACTTTCCTCGTCGCCTTCTCTTATCTCCTTGTCCACATCATATAAGCTCAGAACAAGGAACGAAGAAGTGTCCACAACGGGTATGCTGCTGAGCTCATGATGCACATAATTTGCGGTATTCAAAGTCATTAAAGGCTCGTTTACGTAAGTATAGCCCAGCCGGGCATACGCATATCCTATCTCGTTCACAGTCGGGAATCCAAACGTAAATCTTGTTAAGTTCAGCCCATACGTTGCCACATGGCTGTGCACGTCTATCCCGCCGGGCATTACTGCTTTATCAGAGGCATCTATTATCGTTGTCGCTTCAGACTCTGCTTTTATTTCGTCCACGATTTTTCCACCTGAAATGAAAATATCCATCTTTTCGCCTTCTATTCCATTTGCAGGGTCATAAACCGTGCCGTTTTTTAGCCAGGTATTCATTTCTATGTTATGTATTTGTTAGGCAAAAAATTAATTCTTTTATAAAAAGTAAGGTCGCGGGAACCGGACATAATTGCAGGCTTTTCACGGTAAAACGCCATCCTAAGACATTTGTGGGAAAATTCGACCTCAAGTTACACCGTGTTAAGGACAAAGAGGAAAAAGCTTTCAATTGGATTTAGTCCATGTATTCCACGTACTGGATTTAAGCTCTGGCAGGATGGGGAAATGACGTTGGACGATAGAAAAGAGGTAATTCGCAGGTTGAAATCTGCTCTGTATTCACTGAAAAACTCGGTGGAGAAATACGGGAATGATGGCGTGGAATTCAAATCTCATAGAGCGCTTGATGGAAGAAATAGCGAAAAGGAAAGTGGATGAGGTGGACCACCAAAGGTCTGGAGACGATTCTAGATCTCATTCTGATGAGGTATGTATCTGAAGAATCTTACGAGGCGTTTAAGTCCAGAATGATGAAGAGTGATAACCTAAGATTTATAAAGGGTGAGGTTGAAATTATATCAGATGGAGGTGAATTTTAACTGATGTTGATACACCACCAAAATTATTTATACATGCCAAATATCTTACAAAAAGATGATGAGAGAATATCTGCTTGGAAACGCTGCGATTGCGAGAGGTATCCTCGAAGCTGGAGCGAGTGTTGTTACAAGTTATCCAGGAACACCGGCATCAGAGATTGTAGAGACCCTGGCACCTTTCACTAAGAAGTATGACCTCCATGTAGAGTGGTCGGTCAACGAAAAGGTTGCGTTGGAAGTTGCCATCGGAGCATCGTGGACTGGGACGCGAGCTGCTGCCGTTATGAAACATGTGGGCTTGAACGTTGCTGCGGACCCTTTTATGACGCTGGCATACACAGGTGTGAGGGGAGGGCTAGTAGTGATCAGCTCGGATGATCCGTTCTGCCACTCATCACAGAACGAGCAGGACTCGAGGCGGTATGCCCAGTTTGCATGCATCCCCTGCATAGACCCTGCTGACCCCCAAGAGGCAAGAGATATGACCATCTATGCCTTTGAACTATCGGAAGAGCTGGAATTGCCGGTTCTTCTCCGACCCACCACGCGTGTCTCTCATGCCAGAGCTGACGTAGAAGTAGGCGAAATAGAAGAAAACCGTGTAAAACCAGAGTTTTTGAGGAATCCCGTTAGATGGGTTGCCCTCCCAGCACATGCACGACCACGCCATTCCGTGCTTCTTGAGAAACAGGATGCAATCAAGGCAGCATTGGAAAAATCACCTTGGAACCGACTTGTGTTACGGGGCGAGCTGGGCGTCATTGCATCAGGGATTTCAGGTCTCTACGCTGAGGAAGCGATAAAACAGTTGGATGTAGATATTTCTATTCTGCGTATCGGCACCTTTCCACCACCAGAGGGTTTGTGTTCCGAGTTCATCATGCATGTCAGCAAGGTGATGGTGATTGAGGAACTGGAACCCGTGCTGGAGGAATATGTAGAGAGAGCAGCAAGAGAGCACAATCCTGATCTTGACATTCTCGGCAAGAGGACAGGTCACATCCCGCGGGAGGGAGAACTGGACCCCTATATTGTCAGAAATGCTATTGCAAACATGGCTGATCTACCGTTAGTGGAATCACCATCCCTGAGAGAAGCCTCGGAAATCCTCCCACCCAGACCTCCGGCACTCTGCCCCGGATGTGGTCACAGAGCGGCATACTATGCAATGAGGGAAGCCTTCGGGGAGGATGCAATCTTTCCCAGTGATATTGGATGTTACACGCTGGCTGTCGATATGGGGACCATAGACACTTGCCTCTGCATGGGCGCCAGCATAACCCTTGCCAGCGGAATCAGGTTTAGTGGTGAGGAGAGGGACATATGTTGCAGTATTGGCGATTCGACTTTTCTGCACACCGGACTGCCAGGGTTGCTCAATGCTGCTTACAATAAAGCCAGAATAACTATTGCCATACTGGACAATTCGACCACTGCGATGACCGGGCATCAGCCTCATCCCGGAACGGGTGTTACCGCAAGCGGCGATAAGACAAAAGCAGTATCGCTTGCGTCTCTCGCTAAAGCACTGGGGGCAGACTTTGTCGAGACCGCGGACCCTTATGATCTCAAAGCGACAATCGAAACCTTCAAGAGGGCGAGGGATTATCATGGCTTAGCGGTGGTCATTACGAAGCAAGTCTGCGTGATAAACGAGAGACGAGCAGGCATAAAGCGAAATCCATTCATGGTTAACGAGAACTGCACAGGCTGCCGCGAGTGTGTGGAGTTTGGCTGCCCAGCAATCGAGTTCGAGGAGGATTGTGCTCGAATCAACTCGCTCTGTACTGGATGCGGGGTATGTGCCCAGATATGCCCCAGTGAAGCCATCGAGGTGGTTAAAGTCAAATGAAGATAAAGACATCAGAGTGTGACATCGTTGTGGTAGGTGTAGGCGGCCAGGGAGTGATCCTGATCTCCAGTATAATTGGTAAGGCGGCGCTTAAGGCATGCCTATCGGTAAGAAGTGCTGAGACGCATGGGATGGCACAGCGTGGGGGCAGTGTGATTAACCATCTCAGGATAGGATGTGTGTTTGGTCCAATGGTGCCACTCGGAGGAGCAGATATTCTGTTAGCTCTCGAGCCTGCTGAAGCCCTGCGGTATGCTCATTACTTATCCAAAGAGGGTGTCGCACTTGTGAACGTCAAACCTGTCTTCCCAAGTACGGTGACCACAGGTCAATCGAGGTATCCACCATTGGAAGATATTCTTGCTCCGCTGGAGCGAATTTGCATGGATATCAAAACAGTTGATGCGACAAAGCTGGCAGTCAAAGCTGGCAATCCACAGACGATGAACGTCGTGATGCTGGGCGTCCTCTCTAAGTATATTCCAATAAGTGAAGAGATTCTTATCGAATCGCTCAGTGAGTCCGTGCCTGCAAAGTTTCTGGAGGTCAACAGACGCGCATTTGAACTCGGTAAGAGCGAAATAAAAGCTTAAATTAAACTAAAAGTTCCAATAACATCGGAATTTTTTCCGTTAGCCTCTGTATCATCTCCTCAGACCTGAAAGGAGGTATCCTAACTTCTTTAATTGGTTTTACCAATTCCACAATTCTGGAAGTTGCGAGTTCTTCTTGTGAATAGGTAGAAGCTGCGAGTTGAACCGCTGCCAGATACTTCTCTGGTTTGTACACCGATATCTGCCCGGGTTTAACACCCAAAACAGCATTCAGATCCCTTAGACCCTTCCAGGGCAAAGCTATATCGGAGTAACTCTCAATGACCAAGCAATCATATTGTTTGTTCATCTTTTGATATACCAACTCAACTGCCAGGTCGTAATATCTCTCTGTTAGCTTATTTAACATATCTAAATTCCTGACGTGGTAGATACCGAATGCTTTAGCACTCAATTTTTCGACAATTGCATCGTTACATCTATACTCAACAGGTAGCGCTTCGTTCACCACCACCAGATTCCTTACTCCTTCTTTAAGCCACAGCGTGATTCGGTCGAGGATAAAATAAGGAATTTGCGTGATTGGATCAATGAGAGGGGGTTCCGCCCACAGCCTGTGGAAAGGATTGATAAATTCTTCCACGATGGCACCTGCATCAGAGCCAAAAGGCGAAACAGCTTTTAAAAGTTTTGCGTCTTTCCCATACAGTCGCCCTTGCGATAACGCTTCATGCACTACATCGTAATCATACCACACGCTGTTACCAGCTCTGGGCTTGAAGCCACAGGCATTGAGCCCCTTTTCCTTTAAATAAGCCAGTAGAGCCAGCGCAAGGCTCGTCTTCCCTGCGTCCTTCTCTTTCAACCCCACAATCAAAACCTGCAATCTCTCTCTCTTTCTCATCTCCGCGTTGCCTGCGGTAAACAAATATAATATCTCTTCCAAGTGATAAATTATAGGAAATGGACATAGCGATTTATTTAGTTAAAGCGGTAATACTCATTACCGCCGGTGTGATAATTGCGAATATTGTACTCGAAAGCAACTGGCTAAGAAAATTATCACCACTAATAGGACCTTTTTGCCATGCATCCAACCTTCCAAAAGAATGTGTATTCTCGCTTTTCGCTTCCTTTTTTAATCCTACCGCGGGGAAATCAACCCTGGCAGGTTTCTACCACGAGGGTAAAATCGATGATAGGGAAGCGATACTCACGGTAGTGATGAGTACCTTTCCTATTGTCATAGGCGAATCGCTGCTCAGGGTGCAGTTGCCTATCGCACTCGTGCTTTTGGGTCCTTTTATTGGCGGCATTTACATCTCTCTTAATCTTTTCTCGTCTTTTCTACAAGCTTTTGCTGCTTTTATTTATTCCAAATCCCGCTTTCCTCTCCAAAAGGAGGTAGAAGGGGAGATAAATGTCGCTATTAATATTAATGAGATGTCGCAAGACCAGAGCAAGCAATTGAAAACGGCATTAAAAAAGTCTTTTGCTACGCTAAAAAAGATAATACCCGTAATGGTGGTGTCATTTTTATCCATTTTTCTCCTCCTTGAGTTTGATCCGGATGTGATGAACTATATTAGTTTATTCTTTGACCCGGTCTTAAGGGTATTAGATTTACCCGGGGAGTGTATAACCGCACTCATTGCGGATTTAGCCCATTTCTCCGCGGGATACGCTACTGTTGCTGCTCTACTGACTAAAGGTGTGATAACCGCGAAACAAGCTATTTTAACCCTCTTGATTGGAAGTATGTTAATTGTAACTCTGGTATATCTGAAATACAGTCTTTCCTTGTATATATCCCTGTTTGGAAAGCTTGGAGTGAAAATAACGGTTATAAATTACATGGGTAGTATGATTTCAAAGTGCACCATAATTCTTTTGGTTGTAGTATTAATGTGAAACTTAAACCCAAAGCGAAAGGATTATGAACAAAGAGGTATATGTGCTAAAGATTGGTGGTAGTGTGTTAACTGAGAAAGGCAAGGAGAGAAGAGCACGGAAGAACGTGATAAAGCGAATATCGAAGGAAATCGCCCTTGCTGCACATACATCAAAGAAAAATAATCTGATTCTCGTACATGGTGCTGGCTCCTATGGGCATCCGCAAGCGAGGGTATATCTGGAAAGTCACAATGCGAAGGACGCTTTAGTCACGCATGAATCCGTGAAAGAGCTAAATGGAATAGTACTATCTTCTATGATGGAGCTTGGACTAAAAGCAATGCCTATCCATCCTCTAAGCGCAGTTGTATCAAAAGGACTTAAAATAAAGTATAAAATAAACGAACAAATAGAATTGGCATTAAGGGCTGGAATAATTCCGGTTTTGCATGGAGATGTTATTCTGGACGAAAAAGAAGGGTTCCGTGTATTAAGCGGCGACCAACTGGTGGTGTATGCAGCGAAGGAGTTCAACGCGAGCAAAGTTGGTGTGGGTACTGATGTGGATGGTGTTTTGAGCGAGAAAGGAGCAGTGATAAGAGAAATAATGCCCGCGGACATAGATAAAATGAGCATAAAAGGGTCGCAGCATGTAGATGTAACAGGAGGGATGAAAGAGAAAGTTTTTCTCCTGGCAAGGCTTGCATCCGAGAGTAACATCCCGTCCATACTTTTCAACGCATCAAAAGAATCGAATGTTTACAAATTCCTGACTGACGATGAAAACTTATTCGGCACGCTGATTCACGCACAATTTCAAAGAAGAGATGTCAAATAAAATAAAAGTGATAATCACCAGACATGCGGTAGAGAGATTGTTTGAAAGAAGGCCGACGTGGTATCGAAAAATATCCGGAGATATTGTAGCCAATATTATCGTGAATGTTATTCGTTCAGGGAAATGTCTGGAGAGGAAAAAAAGAAGGGATGGTGATGAAGAGGTCAGTATGCGCTTTTCCACGAACAAATATACCATTTGCTGTACAAAGGTGAACGATACATTGATTGTCACAACGATAATGAACACAAAGCAGATGACAGAAGAATACAGAAAGGCATTAAAGTTGTACTCAAAAGATTCGCCTTGTAAAGAGGTGACCTTTATCGTATCTAATCCTGCAAGAGAGATAGAGAGGTGGATGAGAGAATGGGTGCAAGAGGATATGGAAAAGCAAGTGGTGCCGGAACAGTAATAAATGCAATAGCAACCTACAAAGGGTCTGCTTTTGGTATAGAACTCTGGACTGATGCTATTGTGGAGCTTGGCGAGGATTTCAGTGGTATAGAAGGAGAGACAGAAGTGGAAGGCGAAAAGGGTGCAGATACAAGATTGATAGAGAGATGCGTGGAGTTGGTGTTGAAGAAGTTCGATTTACCCTTGTGTGGCTATGTAAAGACGAGAAGCGAAATACCAGTTGGAAGCGGGTTAAAGAGCAGCAGTGCCGCGGCAAATGCCGTTGTAGTTGCTACGCTGAATGCGATAGGTGAGGAAGCGAAAGCGCTGGATGCGATTAGGATAGGGGTAGAGGCGGCTCTGGACGTTGGTGTGTCAATAACAGGGGCTTTTGATGATGCCTGTGCTTCTTTGCTCGGTGGATTCGTAATAACAGACAATAAAAAGAGGGAGTTGATAAAGAGGGTGGAGAAGGAATCCGAAGTTCTCGTTCTCGTGCCAGGTGAAAAAGCGTTTACCGCGGATACCGATGTAAAAAGATCGAAGCTGATAGCTCCATGGGTGAATATTGCATATGAATTAGCGTTGGAGGAGAGATTTGAAGAGGCGATGACGTTAAATGGTTTTATGTATTGTGCAGCGTTGAATTTTAATCCTGAGCCGATGTTGAAGGCACTGGAATGTGGAGTGAAGGGGGTGAGCTTATCGGGGACGGGACCTTCTTTTGCTGCTCTGGTGGACGAGGAAAAAGCAGAAGGATTACGTGATGCATGGGCTGAATTAGGTGTTGAAGGTAGGGTAATAAGGAGAAGGATAAATAATCAGCCTTTGTTGTAAGAAAAATCTGAATGCAAAAATTCTCCCAACCTGACATAATTTATCTCCTCATCTAAAAACTTAAGTCTTTTTCTAAATTTATATTATCACCCTCATTAATAGGCAAAAGGCAAAATCATATCTTCATTATCTATTACCTTCCCCCTCTAGCACCTCTTTCACCCTATCTCTCTTATAAATCGCCTCCTCAACCGCCTTATCCACCTTCCTCTTCATCTCTTCAAAATCATTACCCGCACTTACGTTTTCTCCCACAACCTTCTTTACTGGCGTATAAGCAGACTCTCTAAACTTAGGAATAAACTTCTTTCTCTCCCCATCCATAACAATTTCTGCACCACTCCCCACTTCAACTCTGCCAACCATTTCTATTCTCACTCCTGTACTCCTTACAACTTTCTTCACGTCTTCCGCAACGGCTTTCGGACAAATAATTAGAAGAGCATCCAGAGATACGCCTAAATAATCTATCCCATGCCGCTCCAGCATCCTAAGCACAGGCACATTCACCAGACTCCTTATTCGCTGTTCATAAAAAACGAGTTTCACGGCTGCGACTTTTGCAATCTCGTTCGCGTCCCCTCTGATGCCTCCGTTCGTAACATCTGTCATGACGTGAATCCTTCTCACCATATCTTCTTCGATAAGCGCGTTACAAGCCTTCAAAAATTTTATGTTCAGCGTTTCTTTCACTGCTTCAGACTCTCCATAATACAAAGCAGCAGTGGATATTGTGCCTCCTCCTGCTCCCTCGGTCATCAATATTACATCTCCTTCCTTTGCTCCTTCTCTCGATACAACAGCTTCCGCCACGCCAACCGCACCCACGCAGCCCGTCATTCTTTCACCTATTACCACGTCACCGCCTATTCGCAATGTCGAGCCCGTTACGAGAGGAACGTCAGTAGCGACTGATACCGCTGAAATTCCCGCTACATGGTCGAATATCTTCGCAACGTCGCCGTCATCGGCAACATGAATGTCTGAGAATAGTGCAACAGGTGTAGCTCCCATTACATACACGTCACGAAGAGCTGCACGTGCAACATGAAAACCCGCGAGAAAAGGGAAATCGCTCAGCCGCGAATGCATTCCGTCCACCGTGATAACCACAAATTTTCCTTTACTTGAGGATCGTACCACGCCGGAATCACTTAAGCTTGTCGAGTCAACCACTGCACTCGTTGCGCCAATTATCTCTCCTATCTTCTCATGAGCGTAAAAATCACCCAAACCCCTTGACCCAACTCCGAACTCGCCCATTCTCACACCTGATTTTATTTCTGTGAAAAGTTCATCTTTTAAATCAATCGTTCGTTTCGCTTCTTCTAATATCGCTTTGGAAAGTGCCTCTGCATCTTCTTTTCTTATACGATTGCGCTTTATCTCTATGATACGTTTGCCCATCTCAGCGATTATCGCATCTTCTTTTTCGCCTTCTTTTAACTTCCTCTTTACAAATCCCTCAAGGTCCATTTTTCTTTATTTTAGCAATCCGGAACATGTATAAAACTTAATAAACTACCATTTTAAATTAAAATGGAATATTGAACAATCGAGGTCAAAGGGAAATAGCGATGAGGAAATATACTTTGCATAAGAGAAAGTATTTTTATATACATAAACATATGTAGTGAACATATGACGAAAATTGAGGATAATTTGTTGAAGGATGCGCATGCACTTTTACATCCGATAAGGTTCCGGATTGTAGAGCTGATTGCTGAGAAGCCAATGTACATAAATGAGATAAGTAAAGCGCTGGGAGAAGAGAGGCGGCTCGTTTCTTACCATCTCCTCACTTTAGAG
>JAPDIG010000009.1:0-15921 GCA_025966525.1 Candidatus Methanophagales archaeon
ACCTACACTGTTTTTGCTTGCCAGTAGATGACGTGCTATCTTGCGATTACTCCATCCTTTCTCGTGTAGTTCTTTCGCCTTCTTACGTTTAAATATTAATAACTTTTTGTTCATTCCGGACACTCCTTTTACCTACAAGAGTGTCCCTCTTCTGCATGAAACTCAACCCATAGCAAGCTTCTTTCTTTAGAAAGGAGATTTTTTGAAACAAACAGAAACACCATGCTGTTTTTCCGATACCTTGCCGCTTAGATAAAAAGATTCCTTTTCGGAAACGCTTTCTTTTTATCTTAGAGACCTTTAAAATAATATTATGAGTCCAAAAAAGGAAATAGTCTTCATCACCACGAACGAGAACAAGGTAAAAGAGATACAAGATTTGGCTAATGCAGAAGCGAAGAACATAACCATAGAGCATCTTGGATATGACTATCCAGAGTTACAGCTTGAAGAAATAGAATCAGTAGCAAAAGAAAGCGCGGATTATATAAGGGAGAAGAGAGCGATAAAAAAACCCTTCTTCATAGAGGATTCCGGGTTGCTTATTCATGCTTTAAATGGATTCCCAGGTCCATTCTCCGCTTTTGTCTTCGATAAAATAGGCAACGAGGGAATACTGAAGTTGATGTCCGATAAAAAAGGGGAAGAGCGAAAAGCCACTTTTAAAACTGTCGTTGCATTCTGTGAATCGGCAAAAAATGCACCAATTCTCTTTGTCGGCACCGCAGAAGGCAAAATAGCGGAGAAGATAAGAGGTAAGGGTGGATTCGGCTACGACCCCATATTTGAGTTTGAGGGTACGGGGAAAACTTTTGCTGAGCTGAGCACCACTGAAAAGAACAAAATATCGCATAGAGGTAGAGCGTTCAGAAAATTGTTAGATTTTCTTTGAAAATGGCAATAAGTTGGCAGGCAATATATGTACTATGGCTGAGAGAGATGAAGGGAATGTGGAGAGCAAAGAGCAGAGTTGTTGGTGCGTTAGGGATGCCAGTATTCTTCCTCGCATTTCTTGGATTAGGTTTTGGGCATGCATCCATACCTGGAATACCAGAGGATATGGATTATATCGAGTTTCTCACACCCGGGATAATAGGAATGACCATGCTTTTCAGTTCGATGTTCGCAGGCATTTCCGTTCTCTGGGATAAGGAGTTCGGATTTCTGAAGGAGGTGATGGTGGCACCGGTATCGAGACTTTCCATCGTCTTAGGAAGGATAACAGGAGGCAGTACCGTTTCCGTAATGCAAGGGATTTTAATCTTAGCGTTAAGCACGTTACTGGGCTTTAAAATCACCGGTCTGATTTCCGTTATTCTCGCACTAATGTTCATGTGTTTGATTTCATTTACATTTATCGGGTTGGGCTTGATCTTCGCTTCACGGATGCGAGACATGCAAGGTTTTTCATTGATTGTAAACTTCGTTATGTTTCCCATTTTCTTGCTCTCCGGTGCTTTGTTCCCGGTAGAAGCATTGCCTGTCTGGCTTACGCCTGTTTGTTATGCTAATCCGTTAACGTATGGTGTGGATGGATTAAGAGGCGTTTTGCTCGGTGCAGGGGCTTCAGATTTTTTCGTATTGCTCGATTTTCTTGTGACTTCTGCATTTTCTCTTGGGATGGTGTGTATAGGTTCTTATTTATTTGAAAGCACGGAGGTGGAAAGGTGAATTGTCACATTATCGCTACGAACAAGTTTTTCAACACTATGCACTGATTTGGTATAAGCTTGAATTTTGAAGTTTCCAGTATATCATTTTTACTTCTTTATGTTTGTTTATCCGCTTTTATACTTATTAAAGGGGGAACAGATATAATTTTTCCCAACGATGGAAAAAATAGATGAAGATAGAAAAGAGTGTAATAATAGAAATTATCACTATTATACTGGCAATAAAGATTTTTTCCTTTATCTTAGCTCCTCTGGCATGGACGGTTTTAAAAAATCAGCCTGCTGATATTATCTTCCTTTGGAACCGGTGGGATGTGCCGCATTATATAGATATAGCAAAGAATGGCTACACCGCGGTTGGAGAAGGGCGATACTTTATTGTTTTTTTGCCTCTGTACCCGTTTCTGATACGAGTCGTAGCCTTTTTCATCAGGAATTACGAAGTCTCTGCTCTCTTAATATCAAACTTTGCGTCACTCTTCGCAGGTTTCTACCTTTATAAACTCGTAAAAATTGATTGTTCTCACCTCACGGCACTGAAAAGCGTTTTTTATTTCTCTATATTCCCCTCTTCTTACTTCCTTATCGCAGGCTATACCGAAAGTTTGTTCTTGTTCTTGACGATTGCCGGTTTCTATTATGCGAGGAAAGGGAATTGGTTCACAGCAGGTCTGATGGGGATGTTCGGAGCAGCAACAAGAATCACCGGGCTTATTCTTATCCCTGCTTTGATCTATGAGCTTTTTTCGCAAAAATCAAAATCGCACTCCGGATATACACGCAAGAACGTGAAGGACGCTTTATTCATTTGCATGACCGCTTTTGGATTTATATCTTATCTCGTGTTGAATTATGCAGTATTTGGAGATGTTTTTGCGTTTATCGCGATACAAAGAGAACATTGGTTTAAACATTTAGCGCCACCCTGGGAAGGGTTATCAGGGGCTTTGTGGAGCATCTTTTGGAGCGAACCCGCGGAAAAAGTGCTTATAGGAGGTGCAGAACTCGTATTCGGGTTATTTGGCTTAGCTTGCATTATTTATGCCGTCATCACAAAATTACGTCCTTCTTATACCATTTACATGCTTCTTACATGGCTCGTGGTGGCTTCAACCTCATATTGGTTGAGTATGCCGCGTTATACGCTCTCCATGTTCCCTATTTTCATCGTGCTTGCTATTATTGGCGATAAGCGGGCAGAGTTGCATTATGTGATGACCATTGCATTTCTGTTATTCTTTAGCTTCTTCCTTGTTCTTTTCACGCAGGGCTACTGGGCTTTTTGACTTCATATATCCTCCATCTCTCTTTCTCTTCGCCTATCTCTACATTATATTTTAAATAAAACTGTGTTCCATCCTCGAAAGCCGAATCGTTTATTTTGAAGTGGTTATCAGTTGCGAAGGCTCTCTCATACGGACCAATGCACACGTAATCCACACCATATTCCTTAATTAGCGTGTAATTCCCTTTATACATCTCTATTACGTCTTTTTTCCGTCCACTAATACGCGACCAATTTATCCCATGCGACCACAGCCATCCCTCGTAGCCCATCACTCTTTGCCTGCCAGACAAGGAAGGTATAGGATGATTGTGTGCACTCCCAGTCAGGAAAATGCTATTCGGTGCAGTGTTCTCACGCACCCATTCCGCAATTCCTATTTCTCCGGCAGACCAAATCATATAATTCTCTTTCACCATCACTGCATGGGTAACAAAGCCAAATAAAGTGCATAGGATAATCAAAGAAGCAAGCGATATGATATACCATCTTTTATTCTTTCTTCCTGCGTACTCACTTATCCAGAATATCGCCACTGCTGCCAGTATGACTGTCAAAGCAAGCCAGTGTAAAAATATCTTGTAATTGTCAAAATACCAGGGCTGGAATTTCACGCAGTTTGCGATGAAGAAAAGGAATAGAAAAGGAAGATAAAAACTTCTTACTCTTCGTGCAGATTTTAAAAGCCCTAAAGGAAGCAGAAAAAAGAGTAGCCCCATGTTTAGCATCCAGAATTTCGCTAATACAAAGACCGTTTTCCCCGCAGAAAAAATTGCCCCACAGCATGACCATTCAAATCCCAATACCATATTTCGGTTCGCTTCTGTCCAGCCCGGGAAAAAAACGAAGAAATTCTCGGTTACCCCTGTTCTTATACACAACACCTGTGGTAAAGAAAGCAGGATTAGCGGTGCAAATAAAGAAATGAATGTTTTATAATCTCTGTTTCCCGTTCTGATAGAAATGGACGAGAAATAGAAAAGGTAAAGAAACAGGGAAACAAAAGCAGTAGCAATAAACGAATGAGCGTGTATGTAGGGAAGCAAGCCGATAAGCGTCCCCGCAAGAAACAACTCCTTATACACTGATGCTGGCTTTTTCTCTTTTTCCTCCTCCCACATAAAGAGTGCATGGAATAGAAGAATATAAACAACAAAAGAAATTCCCATACCAAATATCGCAGTTCTTTGCGGCATGATAACCGCGTACATCGGGTTCAGGAAGTGAATGCCCGCGGATTGCAGACCTGGAGGAAAGCCGGAGCCGATGAAAATAAGCGTAGCTAACATTCCCACTTTTTTCAAGCCCGTCAATCTATAAGCAAGAGAATACAGCAGTCCAAAAAAGGAAAATTGAAATAAAATGTTTGGAACGATAATCGAACCTCGCAGGTCTAATCCCCCTTTCATTAGTACTGCGGAATAGAAATCCATGAGGAATGGATAATGCATCTCTGTGTGCAAAAACTGCGGATAACTCACTGGAAACGTAAAATTGTTTCCGTAAACAAAAGAAGTGATAACAGAGGTATGGAATGGAGAATCAGCCCAAACAGTGTGCATAGCAAATAGATTCCCTGCTTCGTCAGGTCGAAAAACGCCGTATAAATTCATCGCCAGCAGGTAAATCAGAATGAATGCAAAAAAGGAAAGAACATATCTGTCATTGTGCCAATGCCAAATATTGATTAATCTATTATTCGGACAGACGAAGCATTTTCCCGACCTTTTCACCGTTTCGAAACATATAAGCGACGCTGAAGCGCATATAACGATGCAGAGCACGATAACGCCAGCACTTAATGACCCGTTCAGACATGAGAGCAGAAAAATAATCCAGATTGATATTACATGCCCAACGATGAAAGAGAAAAAAGCACGTTCCGCAGTAGAGAAACAAAAGTCTAAAAGAAGTGATATGGAAAGTCCGAGAAAAAAGCTAACCACGACAAAAAATATCCATAGGAGCATGTAGTTCCATTATTCTCTTGTGTTTTAAAAGTTCAGATATATTCAACCATATAGGTTATAACTGTTATCCAAATCGGTAGTTACTTATTCATCTTTGTGCAAATGGAGTGAAGACATAAAAAATGAACGAAGTGGAGATAACAAGATTGATGAAGGACCTGATGAAGCTATTTCAGAATATCTCTAACGCAGGATTTGAAGAGGGTGAAATGCGGGAAAGATTTGATGCGATAAAACGTGAGTTGGGTTCGTGGTTTAAAGACGGCTATCCGCTTTATCAAGGATCCTAAAGATGATGCGTCAGGGTTACCCATTTAGATTATGCCTACTACCCAAAACAAAAGTTTTTTATAGACAAATATCGTACTTAAACAGTAAGAGCAGGAGGATGAAAAATGAGAAAAAGCAGAAGTTTGATTGTTTGCATATTGCTAATAGCAAGTGTTTTTTTATTGCAATTAGCAGGACCTACATTAGCAATGAATGGAGATAATATCTCGCAATGGAACAGCGTGACAGAAGATACATCAGATCATTTCTCTGTGGATATTTGTATAGACAAGGGCAGGGAAGTTGAATTCGTAGTTTCTTCCAATTTGTCTTATACATGGATCTGGTTAGTTAATGAAGAAGAGATAAAAGAATCGGAAGGCACGAGTTCCAATTTATCTTATGTATTTGAAGAGTACGGGATTTATAACGTCAGTGCCGTAGGAAAAGGCGAAAATGAATCCGCAGAATGCGCTTCCTGGAATGTTACCGTTTCACTGGTGATAGGCAAAGAGAACGACTTAACGGAAATAGAAGGCTTTGAGAATTACACGTTTTCCCTTTCCAAGAGACCGAAGCGAATAGTATCATTGGCTCCTTCTTGCACCGAGACTTTGTTTGCAATCGGAGCTGGTGAGAGTGTTGTAGGAGTAACAAGTTTTTGCAATTATCCACCTGAAGTGGTGAATAAAGTAAATAATGGCGAAATAGAGGTAATAGGGGGATATTCAACACCGGATATTGATAAAATAACGCATTTAAACCCGGATATTATTGTTGCAGCGCATAATCCCGGAATTGGAGATGTCATAAGTAGTTTAGTGGAGTCAGGGTATAATGTCATAGATTTACATTCTACCGACATTGAAGATATAATCGACGAAATAAGGTTCATGGGCAAGGTTCTGAAATGCAGGGACAACGCCACGAACTTGGTAAACGAGCTTGAGAACAGGCTGGAACGTGTGAAGGAGAAAGTCGGACCCCTGGAAGAAGAGGAAAGACCGCGTGTATTTTATACCTGTGGCAATTTCTGGACGCCTGGAAATGATACGTTCATAAATGACGTTATCAGTGCTGCGGGAGGTAAAAACATTGCTGCTAATTATGGTTCTGGATATTTCCAAATAAGTCCTGTGGATCTCACGGAGGAGAATCCACAGGTGATCATCTGCCCATCAGAAAGCACACGTGAGCAAATACTGACCGATAATCAGTTGTGCACGCTAAATGCGGTGAAATATGGCAGAATTTACGTGATCAATGGAGATATAATATGCAGACCCAGTGCGAGGATAGTAGATGCCGTTGAAACCGTTTATGGATACTTAGATATGCTAATTAAACCCACTATGTGTTATCCAACGTTGCAGTATAATGCGCAGAGGACAGGGGATGTTCCAGGAAAAGGGCCTGTGACATCAAGTCTTTTGTGGCAATCACCAAATGAAACGCATGGCTGCATACAGGCTGGACCGGTTGTTCATGATGGCAAAATGTACGTAGAAACATGGTATTCAGGCATGGGGGGAGAAGATTCCGGTGAAACGAACGCTCTTTTCTGTTTGGACGTAGATTCCGGGGAAATCGTATGGATGAACGAAGCTGTTTTTGGTGCATCTACGGCGGCAATATCAGATGGAAGGTTATTTATAGGAACGATGAACGGGAATATAACAAGCGTAAACACAGCAAATGGGGAGATATTATGGAGCAAGAAAATAGAAGCGAATCCGTCATGGTATGGTGTTGCCTCTTCTCCGCTCGTATTCAATGAGATGATCTACGTATTAAGCTTCTCAGATGGAACGCTTCACGCTTTCTCTTTTGATGGCACCGAGCAATGGAACTTCTCCACCGGGGGGCAGATATTCTGTTATTCATCCCCTTCTGCTTATGGTGACAAAATATTCTTCGCAGGGAATGACGATGGACAACATGCTTTGTATTGCGTGAACTTAAGCTCGCATGAGGAGGTCTGGAAATTCACGACCGAAACGGAGATAAGAGGCTCTCCTACTATTTGGACAGAAGAAGGAATGGTCTTCTTTACTACCAGGTATATGTATACGAAGGAATACGGGATTTACGCTGTTAATATAACCTCGGGCGAGGAAATCTGGCATAAGAAACATAAATCAAGCTGGGCTTCTCCTGCTTTGAGCAATGGTAAACTATTCATCGGTGGCTCGAGCGCTGACACCACATTCTATTGTTACAATGCAAAGAATGGCTCTTTAATATGGGAAAATAAGGAAATGGGAGGAGCGATAGATTCGTCACCGGTTGTTGCTGACGGGAAAGTGTATTTTGGAACAAGTGAGGTTGATGGGACGGTATATGCACTGGATGCCACCAGCGGGTTAATACTTTGGAACTATACGCTTTACACACCTCTAGGATTTGGAGGAGGATATAATGTAGCGTCGCACCCGGCTATTACTAACTGCACCTTGTTTATAGGAGTTGACAATATCGGTGTTCTCGCGTTTAGAGACTCCGTCTTCTGGGAGGGAGAAGTAGCGGTAACGAAAAACACTACGGTTAATGTGACTGCGCACAACAGCGGTGAAAGCTACGGGATAAATCAAACGACTGCGTTAGGTGCGCTCGACGCTGCGGCAGAAGCCGGAAGATTCAATTACACGGTAAGCGATGAATGGTATGCGAGTTGGGGCTCTTTAACAGTTGATTCTATTGCAGGAAAGAAAAACGACCCGGTCACATGGGATGGCTGGCTGTACTGGGTGAACTATCCCGATGATCCGATGCCGATGGTCGGCGTGAACCTGTACGAGGTGAAAGATGGCGATGTCGTAACCTTCTATTATGGCGGAATGAGCACAACTCCCGATAACGCCCCGATGGTGCTGAAGATTCATGTTCACGTGCAGAGTCCTGTCTTATGAGGAGGAGATGTAACTGTAACGGCTACGGTTAATGTGACTGCACACAACAGCGGTAAAAGCTACGGGATAAATCAAACGACTGCGTTAGGCGCGCTTGACGCTGCGACAGATATTTTTTGAGGTTGAAGGAGAAAACCGTCAAGTCAAATTGCGATTTTTTGTTACCTATTTGAGTTATAACCCTTATCAAAAATAAAGTTTATTTAAAGATAAATACCACAACAAGAGAGAGGGACAAACGATGAGAAGAAGCGGAAGCGTGAACGTTTGTGTATTGTTATTAACAGGTATTTTGTTAATAGCCGTGCTGTCTCTTATCTCCATCACAATCGCCTGTGCAAGTAGCGACGTTACTCAATGGAACAGCGTGACCGAAGACGAATCCAGTAATTTTTCCATAGATATTGGCATAGGCGAAAGCAAGGGGGTGGAATTCACCGTTTCTTATAATCTGTCTTGCACATGGACTTGGTCAGTTAATGGAGAAGAAGTAAAAGAATCGGAAGGTACGAGTTCCGATTTATCTTATGTCTTTGGAGAATATGGCGTTTATAACGTCATCGCCGTAGGAAAAGGGGAAAATGAAACCGCAGAATGTGCATATTGGAACGTCACGGTTTCGCTCGTAATAGAAGAAGAAAACGACGTCCGGGAGTTGGAAGGGCTTGAAGATTATACTTTACGGATTTCAAAAAAACCTGAGCGAATTGTTTCTATGGCTCCCTCTTGCACTGAAATATTATTTGCGGTAGGAGCTGGCGACAGCGTGGTCGGCGTTACAAGCTTTTGCAATTATCCTCCTGAGGTAGTGGAGAGGGTAAATAACGGTGAAATAGCGGTGATAGGCGGGTATTCTACGCCCAGCCTCGAGAAAATAGTGGATTTAGAGCCGGATTTAATTGTCGCTGCTTACGGGAACCCTGATGATGTGTTATATAGTCTGATAGAACTTGGAGAAGATGAAGAGAAAGAATATCCGATTTATGCGCAGCATCCGAAAAATTTCGATGCCATATTTACTCATATAAAAATCACAGGCGCGATAACGAACCACGAGGAGGAAGCATCTTCGCTTGTGAACGAACTAAAGACGAGATTGAACACGATAGAGGAAAAAACAGAATTATTAGAGGAGGAACAAAGACCTCGAGTATATTATGCCATGGGTGGTCTTTTTATGACTACCGGAAGCGGTACCTTTCAACACGATATTATTAAGACGGCAGGGGGTGAAAATATAGCCGCAGGATATCTTTCTTCATGGGGTCCATTTAGTATCGAGCGTATTGTAGAAGAAGACCCCCAGGTGATCATTTATAGCAGCCACGGCAGCGAGTCTCTTGTACCCGAGCAGATAAAGAGTGCCGAACTGAAAACCGTAGATGCGGTAAAAAACAACAGAATATACCAAATTGATGAAAATATAATGTCAAGACCAGGTCCGAGAGTCGTAGAAGCAGTGGAAATAGTTCATAGAGATTTATCTGGGCTCTTTAATATTCCCGGTAAAGGAAGCACAAAGATAAACGGTGCTTATTTTAACGTTCCTTTCATGAATTTTGAGGTTTCAACGAAGGGAGATAAAAATCGTGCATTACGGTGCAATATCACAAAAATTGAAGGGAACGAAGTGCAGAAGAAACTGCCAATAGGAAAAGAAGTTGATTTTGGCAATAATTTTACCATCAAAGTGGAAGTAGAGAAGGATTTAGAAGAAAGATGGGGCATTAGTTTTTATAATGTGAATGAAGAGAGATGGGAAGTTTATGAGGTCGTTGAGGATGAAGATGAGGGCTATGGTGACGAAGAAGAAGGTGACAGTTCATTGTATAAAGAAGAAAAGGCGGCTGTGAAAGCAGGTGAAGAGAGGACGATAGAATTAGACAGTGAATATTTGACTAACATCACAATAAAAGCAAAGGAGGACGTAGAAGTTACGAATATATCTCTAACTACATCAAAAGAGTTAAATGTCTCTCAGCCTCCTGCGATGGTTTACAGATATTTTTATATTACCACGGACAATTTTACTATAAGCGCAAACTTGCTGAAGCTGAACTTCAGCGTGAACAAATCATGGATAGCAGCCAATGCAGATAATAATACGTCTGCTATCTCTTTGTTCTACTATGACTGTATCAACGCAACATGGGCAGAACTGAGTACAAGTGAAATAGGAGAAAGTGATAGCAAAGTCTATTACACCGCGACAAAAACATCCTTTGGGACATTTGCAATTTGCGCCCCCTTAAAGTTAGAGCTTGGGCAACCTCAATTACCGGTGCCGGAGGTTGTAGTAACGCCTTCATCGCCATCCGTGCCTCCACAAAGCACGCATACTCCTACACCAAAGCCACCATCACCGACAGAAACACCAGAAACACCGGGATTTGAAGCGGCATTAGCGGTTGTTGGGCTGCTTGCGGTAATGTATCTATCCATTGAGAAGAGAAGAAAATGGACGGAATAGAAATAATAAGATTGATGCATGACCTGATGAGGCTATTTCAGAATTTGTCTGAATTTGAAGAAGGTAAAGGAGAAATATAATAAGAAAGGAGAAAACATCTCTATGAACATTTACCATATAAGCTACACAGAAAAATTCGTAGGTGAAAGGATGGCAATGCTGTCGTTTAAAGGCTGTAATTTCGACTGCATTGGCTGTATCAGGAAAAGAACTGAATACGACATCTATGCAGAAGAAAGAAGATACATTGATTGGACTTTTGAGAACATATTGAAGGAATTGAAGGAGTTAAATCCACACAGGGTATATCTTGGCGGATACGAACCTACACTCGATCCGGATTTAATAAGGATAATTGAAAATCTCTCAAAACTTGATGCACATATCGTATTAATGACAAATGGAAGCAAAATAGACGATAGATATGCGATAGAATTGAAAGAAGCGGGTGTAAACGAAGTTATTATCAGTGTAAAAGCGTTCGATGAGAAAAAACATCTTTATTATACAAAAAGAAGCAACGAGTTGGTATTGAATGCGATAAAGAATCTGGCAGCGATAGAAGACGCTTATTTCAGACTGCAAGTGGAGACGATTTTACTTCCGGGAATAAATGACCCGGCAGACATAGAAGAACTGTCAATTTTCATCTCGGAGATAAATCCTGCTATTTCTCTATTCATCGAGCCCTGGATACCAATGGAGGAAGTGGAGTTTAAAGTGCCTGAGAAGGCGGATTTGATTGATGCAGTTTCAAGAGCGATGAAGCACCTGTACGTCGTATCTTACCACCCTTTGTATTCAGAGATAAGAGAGATACGGGAAACACCAAGGAAAGCAAAATTTATTGAAATTCTGCCAGATAAACAAGAACAACGATGGTAGGGAAAAAAACAGCATATTTTAAAAAATTTATCCACTGGAAAATGGTTATGGTCTATCTAATCGCAATTTTAAGCTTTACTATCGTGCTGACAACGGCAATCGGTCCTGTTTATGTGCCGCCGCTGGAAATAGTATCTTTGTTGGGAAACAAACTTCATCTCTTGGAAAATGCTTCGATACCGCAAAAATATGAGGTAATAATTTTACAAATAAGACTGCCGCGGATATTTTTGGGTTTATTGGTCGGTCTTTCGCTGGCAACTGCGGGGACAACATTGCAAGGATTGTTTAAGAATCCTATGGCAGACCCGTATATAATAGGAATAGCTTCGGGAGCAGCAGTGGGTGCTGTCTTTTCGATGTTGATACTCCCAAGCTTCTTATTCATCTACACCAGACCGTTCATGGCTTTCTTAGGTGCCATGTTCACCACTTTTTTAGTCTATAACATTGCGAGAGTGGGAAGAAGAATCCCTGTGGATACCTTATTGCTCACGGGAATCGCGATTTCGCTATTCTTAGGCGCTGTTTTATCTTTCATGATGTTTGTAGCAGAGGATTTACACAGCATTTTTTTCTGGTTGATGGGCGGATTCTGGCTCGCCAACTGGACACAGGTGAAAATAAGCATTTTGCCTGTATTTTTTTCCTTCTTTTTGATTTATATCTTTGCAAAGGACCTGAATGCAATGCTGCTCGGCGAGGAATCCGCACAGACACTGGGTATAAATGTGGAGAATGTGAAAAAAATTCTGTTAGTGTTTGCAGCGTTCATTACCGCTATCGCGGTCTCCTTCGTAGGAACTATTGGCTTCGTAGGTTTGATAATTCCGCACATCACGAGAATCCTCGTTGGACCGGACCACCGAATACTTTTCCCTGCTTCCGCATTGGTAGGAGGGATCTTTCTGATGTGGACAGATGCATTAGCACGGTTATTAGGCGAAATGCCCGTAGGGATAATCACCGCTTTCTTTGGCGCTCCATTCTTTATTTACCTGCTTAGAGAAAGGAAAGGAAAAAAGTAAAATGCCCTTAGAGATAAAGGATGTAGATACCTATTATGGAAGCGTGAAAATACTGGATAGCATTAATTTTAATGCTTCTCACGGTGAACTCCTGGGTATCATCGGTCCGAACGGCTCAGGAAAGACAACTTTACTCCGGACCATCAGCCGTATCTTAAAGCCAAAGGTAGGAGCAATTTTGTTAGAGGGAAGAGATGTACTGGAGATGGGGTACCGAGAATTTTCAAGGATTTTCGCTGCTGTGCCACAGGACACAACGATAAATTTCGATTTCTCTGCCCTTGATATCGTGCTTATGGGCAGAAATCCTCATCTGGGTAGGTTAGAGCTGGAGAGTGAGAAGGATATAGAGATAGCGAGACGGAGTATGAGGCTTACCAACTGTTGGGAGTTCGCAGAAAGACCGATTACAGAGTTGAGCGGTGGAGAGAGGCAGCTTGTTATAATAGCAAGAGCACTAACGCAAGAGCCCAAGGTTTTGCTTTTAGATGAACCAACCTCGCACCTTGACATTAATTATCAAATAGAAATAATGGAACTCCTGAAAAGACTGACCTCGGAGGAAAAACTGATTGTTATTGCGGTTATCCATGACCTCAATTTAGCCGCTCGGTATTGTGACCGCTTAGTATTGCTACATGACGGAAAAATTGTTTCTTTAGGCACGCAAGCCGAGGTATTAACTGCTGAAAACATAAAGAACACCTTCGGTGCTGACGTCATTGTTAAAAAGCATGCGCTAACTAACCATTGCTACGTATCGCCTGTACCTTCTCCTTTAAAACGTCAAAATAAAACTGAAGCAGGACTTACAGTACATCTTATCTGCGGAGGTGGAGAAGGCGCATCGTTGATGCATGAGCTCGCAAAGAAAGGCTATAAAGTGTCTGTCGGTGTAGTCAATATGCTGGATACCGACTACGAAGTTGCCAAGCTCTTAAATATTCCGGTTGTGACAGAAGCTCCCTATTCACCAATATCGGAAGAAGCTTTTCAGGCACACTTAGCGGTGGTTGATAGAGCAAATGTTGTTGTGTTATGTAACATTCCCTTTGGGTTCGGTAATTTGAGGAACCTGGAAGTGGCAGAGCGGGCATTGGAAAGAAACAAACCTCTGTTAGTATTTGAAGCTACGAGAATCGAGAAAAGGGATTTCACAAATGGTGAAGCTACTAAACGATTTATCATATTGAAAGGTAAAGGAGCAATAAGGGTTAAGAATCAAGAGGAAGTGTTTAAAGCTATCGGACAACTTTGAGTCTTCGATACCATATCATTGTCTCCTTTAAGCCCTCATCTAAAGTAAACCCTGGCTCATATCCAAGTTTCTCCTCGGCTAACGATATGTCAGCTAAGGAATCTCTAATATCGCCTTTACGTGGACTATCATAAACTGGACTCAACTTCACGCCTGCTATTTCCATTATCCTGTTCGCAAGTTCGTTTATGCTCACTCTTTGTCCATTTGCTATATTAAAAGTCCCATTAACGTTCTTCTCCGCAGCCAGGATGTTCGCATTAACTACATCTTTTACAAATGTGAAATCCCTTGTCTGGTTTCCATCGCCATAAATTACAGGTGGCTGATTGTTAAGAACCCTCGTGACGAACCGGGGAATAACCGCAGCATATTCAGATGCGGGGTCCTGTTTTGGTCCATACACGTTAAAATACCTTAGGCAAACGGTTTTTAAGCCGTAAACTTCGTTGAATGCTTTACAGTAATATTCCCCCACCAGTTTTGTCACCGCATAAGGAGACAGGGGATTGGGTTTCATATCTTCTCTCTTTGGCAATTCCATGGTGTCACCGTAAACCGAAGACGAAGATGCATAAATGACTTTTTTCACTCCGCAATCCCTTGCTGCGATCAAAACATTTAAAGTTCCTGTTATATTTGCCTCGTTTGTAGCTCCCGGATTCTCTATGGAACGCTGAACAGAAGGGATTGCAGCTTGATGGAACGCGTAATCCACATCACGAAACAGCTCTTTCAGCAGTTTCATACTCGTTACGCTTCCATTTACAAATTCCACATTACTCCGTTTAACCACATCTTTTATGTTCTCCATCTTACCCGTTGACAGGTCGTCTATAATGATGACTTCGTCTTCTCTCTTTGCCAACTCCTCTGCCAGGTTCGAGCCTATAAAACCCGCACCGCCCGTAACAACAAGAACATTCATATTTGTACTCCCTCGTGTTTAAGCGTTGTATGATTAATTTAGTATATAAGGTTAAGTAAATTTTTCATGGTATCCATAGGGAAAGTGAGAAGGCGAAGGGGGAAAGGCAAAGGGTCAGATGTAAATGTGCGAAATAGAAAAGAAGATAATAGGAATAATGGAAGATAATGGAATAGACGTTGTGGCAACACTGCCATGTGGTAAAGCCAAAAATCTCTTTTATCTTATCCCTCAACACTTTCACGATGTCGCTCTGAACAAGGAAGAAGATGGTGTCGGTGTATGTGGAGGAGCATACCTTGCAGGTGGAAAACCAGCAATGATCATACAAAGTTCCGGATTGGGTAACTGCTTTAACGCCTTGCTCTCCCTCTCGGTTACTTTTGAGTTGCCTTTACCCATAATTACCAGTTGGAGAGGCGTTTATAAGGAGGAAATACCTGCACAGATACCTTTGAATAAAGACCTGCCAAAGGTGCTACACGCATGGAACATTCCTCACAAAATAATAGAAAATCCATCTGAAATAGAATTGTTAGAAGACATCATCATGCATGCGTATGAAAACAACACGCCCTCGGTGGCGCTAATATCGCCGGGAACATGGGAGAACGGAGAAGAAGTCATTGAACGATGTTTTCCAAAGAGGGAAAAGAAAACAAGCGTGAGATATGAAAAAGACATTCACGAACCAGAGATGACGAGATATGATGCGATAAAAACAATAACCGAATATTTAGATGAAGAAGCTGTTGTCTCCAATATTGGCATACCAAGTAAGGAATTGTATGACATTAGTGATAGGGAGCTGAATTTTTATATGCTGGGCAGTTATAGTCAGGCATCTTCAATAGGCTTGGGAATGGCATTAAAAACGAAAAGAGAAGTGGTTGTTCTTGATGGTGATGGAAGTTTGTTAGCAACCAGTGTATTACCCACAATAGCAACGGAAAGACCCAGAAATCTATCGGTTTTTTGTCTGGATAACGGCACGTTAGGCAGCACCGGGGACCAGTTGACAAATGCTTATTCCGGTGTAGATATGGAATTAAGGGCGATAAGTGCAGGAATAAAAGAAACAGAAAAAGTGCACACCGAGAAGGAGTTGAAATCAACTATCGTGGGTTTGTATGACAATAAAGGTCCGAGATTCATTCACGTAATAGTGAAACCTGGCAATGCAGAAGTGAAGAACATAAAATTGACACCAGAGCAAATAAAGAGGAGATTTATGAATGCTATGAG
>JAPDIG010000009.1:16021-32879 GCA_025966525.1 Candidatus Methanophagales archaeon
GGGTTCTCCCTACCCTCCTAAACTCAAACCTTAGAATTTATACTACTATATTTTCGCAGTCGATATTATACAATAAGGCAATTTAATGCACAAAATAGAAAAATTTAAATACTGATTAGCATAAAAAAATATTTATGTATAAAAAAATGTTTGATTGTATAGAATGGAAAAAAAATTAGGAGGTGCTTGAAAATGGAAAAAGTCAAATCAGTCGAAATTTTGATTGCTTTGGCAGTAGTCTTATCAGTGCTGTGCATTTCAAGTGCTGTGCCATTGCAGACATGTGAAGCAAGAGAAATAAAGGAGTTACATATTGGTTACCAGCCAAGTACACATCAAATAGCAGAGATGACCGCAATGGAAAAGGGCTGGTGGGAAAGAGACCTGAAAAGATTCGGGATAGAGAAAGTTACTGACATCGAATTCTCATCCGGTCCGCCAGAGATGACCGCGATGATGGGGGGTGCACTTGACATCGCCTACGTAGGGACAGCACCACCCATTTCTGCAATAGATAAGGGATTAGATGCGAAGATAGTCGCAGCGGTGCAAACAAATGGCTCTGCAATTGTTCTTTTGCCTGAACTCGCGGCAAACTACACTTCTCCGGAGAACTTGAAAGGACTGAAAATAGCGACTTTCCCTCCTGGCTCTATTCAGGATACCATACTCAAGAACTGGCTGAAAGATAATGGAATAGACCCCAAAGACGACCTTGAAATTGTACCAATGGGACCCCGGGATGCAATATCGGCGATAGCAGCAAGGGCAGTGGATGGGGTATTCCTACCAAGTCCTTCACCAACGATTATAGAACTGGAAGGAGCGGGAAAGATAGTTGTTCTTTCCGGAGATATGTGGCCCGACCATGCGTGCTGTTGCCTGTTAGCAAGTGGTGAGCTGATCAGAGAGCATCCAGAGCTTCTTGAGCAGATAATCCGAACGCACATAAACGCAACAGAGTATAATCGTGAGCATATAGACGAAGCTGCCGAGATATTCGCGAAGAAAGTAGGATGGGACATGGAAAAGGTAAAGGAGTCGTTCAACAGGACGGACATGAAGTGGATTCATAATCCACATCTCGAGATACCTTCTACGCTCGAATATGCAAAAGTGGATTATGAAATGGGATACACGGACAAATTGCTAAGACAAGATGACCTTTTTGACACCAGCTTTTATGACCGGGTTACAGGAATTGTACCGACTCCTGCACCCACGCCTGAAGTAACTCCTGCTCCTTCACCAACACCGACAGCGCCACCGGGATTTACAACAGTTCTAACGGTCGCTTCTCTGTTAGTAGCGTTATACATAATATTAAGGAGGAGATTCTAATTTTATTTTTGCTCCTCTTTTTATTTATTTTTAACAAATGAGAGAAAAAAAAGGTTTGCACTTCCTGAAAAGGAGAGGGATAATAGAAATAATTGGGATTTCCACAGTCGTTGTCATCTGGCAGTTAGTAGCCAGTTTTATCGTGAAGAAAACCTATCTACTGCCGAGTCCCTACGAAGTTTTCTTTGCTTTTTATACGGTTCGAGAAGTAATACCAATAGATATTTACATCAGCCTTTTACATTTTGGTATAGGTTTAGGTGCGGGAACGGCGGTTGGAATAACCTTAGGAGCTTTAATGGGTGGGTTCAAGCTCGTGGATAGAGCTATGGACCCAATAATGGAGATATTACGCGCGATTCCACCTATCGCGTGGATACCGTTTGCTATTATATGGTTAAAACTCACTCACTACTCCGCGGGTTTTGTTGTATTTGTAGGAGCTATATTCCCTATACTGATAAACACTTACACGGGTTTTAAAAGTGTGGATAAGATTTATATAGATGCCGCTAAGGTTTTAGGTTGTAAAAAAGGAATGAGCTTGATAAAATCCGTTGTTCTCCCCTATTCTCTCCCTTACATCGCTGCTGGAACACGTATAGGGATGGGAATAGGATGGATGTGCGTAGTAGCAGCAGAGATGTTTGGAGCGAGCGGCAGGGTGGGTCTGGGATGGAGATTGTGGAATAGATTCTATGCGCTGCACATGATGGATAAGCTTGTTGCGTATATGATAATCATAGGGCTAATAGCATTGCTACTGGATCGCGTATTTAGGTATTTTGTGGAAGAAACTACACTTAAGTGGAGAAAAGGAATGGTAGCGGCATAGTAAAAATGAACCACCAATTGGAGCTTCGGAACGTAACGAAGGCGTTTAACACAGAAGAGGGGAAGATGGGAGCATTAGAGGGCATTAGTTTAGTAGTTAAACCAAAGGAATTTTTGTGTATCATTGGACCTTCGGGCTGCGGTAAAACCACATTACTGAGGTTGATAGCGGGTTTAGACTATCCGAGCAGCGGGGAGATTATCCTGGATGGAAAAGAGGTGAAAGGACCTTCTCCGGATAGGGGAATGGTATTCCAGGAATTTTCGTTATTTCCGTGGAGAACGGTCTTGAAGAACGTGGAATTCGGACTGGAAATAAAAGGGATGAAAGATAAAGCGCGGAAAGAGCTTGCAGAGAGATACATAGAGCTTGTAGGATTAAAAGGCTTTGAGAACTGTTATCCATACGAGCTTTCCGGGGGTATGAAGCAGAGGGTAGCGATTGCACGAGCTCTCGCAACGGAACCTGCGATTTTATTGATGGATGAACCCTTCGGCTCAGTGGATGCGCAAACGAGGAATATACTTCAGGAAGAGCTGCTGGAGATTTGGAAAAGGACAAAGAAGACTATTCTGTTCGTGACGCACAGCGTTGACGAAGCGGTATATCTTGCGGATAGAGTTGCTGTGATGTCTGCGAGACCGGGTTGCCTTATTAAGTGTCTCAGTATTGATATACCGAGACCAAGAAAGCGAACGAGTGTAGAAGTGAATGAGTTCAGGGAGCAGTTGCTCATGTTGCTCAGTTTAGAACGTTCAAAGGCGTGCATTTCGGTTTAACGAGCTTCGCAGAAAGGAAAGATTTACATCACCTTCTCCAGACTCATATCAAACATCTTCTTCGTCTCCCGTGCAAGCGCTTCTGGAAGACCCGTAATGTCCACATTCAAGAATCCACGTATAATCACCGAAGTAGCCTCCTCCTCGCTCAAACCCCTCGCCATCAGGTATTGTATCTCCTCTTCTGCAATCTTGCCAACCGCAGCTTCGTGCGAAAGATCGAGGTCTTTAAGCTTCGCTTTGAGCTCTGGAATCGAATCTACTTCTGCGGAATCAGAAAGCATCAATCCCCTGCATTCGATATGCCCTTTTGCATTTGCTCCTTCTCCAATAACATCACTCCGCGCAACTATCTTTGCACTATCGGTGGCAATCGCCCTCGATATGATTTCAGCCTTGCTCCCTTCGCCCTGAAGCACTGCTCTTGAACCAAAATCAATCTTCGTATCACCTGGGGCATAGACAATTGACTGGAAGGTTGCTCTTGCATTTTTTCCCACGCAATAAGCGGTTGGATACATCTGAAGCGATTTAAGAGGCGTCATTAAGATATAGTTGCTGATGAAGACCCCATCATCTTCGATTATAACCGCACTTCGCGGTCTGACTTCCATACCAGGACTCCAGTTGTGTATCATGGTAAAGGTGATCTTTGCGCCGCGCTTCACATAAAATTCCGAGACCCCGAGATGAAGTGCGGAATTGACTGCATGGGAGACGGAGCAGCCGGTGATGATGTGCAGTTCCGAGTTCTCTTCTGCAATTACGATGTTATGCACCTTCTGCCCGATTTTATCAGAGGTAATAAAGAGACAGGACTGCACAGGCATCGTTACCTTTTTGCCCGCTTCCGACCTTATAAAATAGCCATGTGTCTGGTCTAATTCGACATCCGCGGTGTATTTATCCATATCCACCGGAATCGCCTTCCATAAATAATCTTTTAGCCAATCATGTTTCTTAAAAGCTTCTGTTGTGCTCATGAGCTCCAAACCCGGGTATTTCACCGTTGAAAATACCACAGAACAGTCTCTCTGTAAAAACGAACCCGACCGGTCTTTCTCTGAAGGTTCAATACCGGAGTCGAGCAGATTTTGCTTATATTCATCGGGAATTTCGTTCAGAGAATTGAGGGGTTCGTGTTCTTCCCCGGTGACAAAATTCTCAATCGCAATGTCTTCGCCTAAAGCCGCTTTTTTCGTCTTTGCGCGTCTTGCACGCTCAAGTAGCTCTTTTCTCATCATTCAGTTCCCTCCTTCTCACTGCATAACTCTACGCATTTTTCAAAACCATTCTCCATGACGTTCTTTGTTATCTCGTTGGGCATTCCAGAGCAGGCAATCCGCCCTTCAAGCATCACATGTGCACGATCTGCCTTTATATAGCGCATAATAGACCCGCTATGCGTAATTATAAGCCCCGCTTTCTTTCTTTTACTCGGCATCTTGTTTCTATCCAAAAGCTCACTCAGTATCCTGCCTATGAGCTCTATATTCTCGACATCCACGCCAGAGTCCGGTTCGTCGAACATGATAAAGTCCGGGGATTGTGCGAGCAGTTGCAGTATCTCCGACCTTTTGACTTCGCCACCTGAAAATCCACGGTTCACATCGCGGTTCAAGAAATCATCTGAGATATTAAGCCTTTTCGCTAATTCTATCACGTCCTCATCTATTTTTTCCTCTTTTCTTCCCTGTGCGATATTCACCATATCGCCGAGCTTTACACCTCTTATCTCAGGGGGATGCTGGAATGACATGCCCATCCCTAATTTCACACGTTCGTTAGTTGGTAAATCAATTATATTAACCCCTTTAAACGTTATACCCCCTTTTCTGACTTTATAATTAGGAAGACCAAGGATTGTCATCAGAAGTGTTGTTTTTCCACAGCCATTAGGTCCAAATAAAACGTGCACCTCTCCTCGTTCGATATTAAGAGTTAAATCATTTATAATTTCCTTTCCTTCTACTTCCACAGTCAAATCTTTTATTTCCAGCATTTTTTCTTTTACCCTCTTCCTAAAGGGTTGACTTCATTCCTATATAAACTTTTAGTTTTTTATTTGTATAGGATTAGCGTCTTTCCCTCGGGGATAAATGCTTGCAAGAGCAAAAGCGGCGAGAGCATGGGGCACATTTACATGCACGCGCGAGGTAGTTACCCGGAAGAGTTAAAAGAGGATGTTTTTTTTATACCAAACTCTAAATCTTCAACAGCGGTCTTTTTGTTTTATAATAAAAATAGTGGGGGTGATAAAACCGCATGGATAGGGTAGAGAAAGAAGAAGTCGTAAAGAAATGCACAGAGATGCTTGAGAATATGCTACGAGATATTACGATTCCGAGGAATATAAGAAAATCGGCGGGCGAAGTAAAGAATAAGCTGCTGAACGGCGATGAGTCACTGGCAGTGAGAGCAGCAGCGGCTGTCTCCGAACTGGAGGGACTGACTAACAACCCTAACATTCCCGCCCATACAAGGACGCTGGTATGGAGTATAGTGAGTCAGTTAGAAACGGTCTCCGTGGAAGAGTGAGATGAAAATAAAAATCTGTGCAATCTAAGGGGTGAATAAAAGTCGAGATATGATAACCATAGCGATTGCAGGGAAGCCGAATTCAGGAAAATCCACCTTTTTCAAGGCTGCTACACTCGCGGATGTGGAAATAGCTTCTTATCCGTTCACTACCATATCGCCAAACGTCGGGATAGCATACGTAAGGGTAAAATGTCCCTGTAAAGAGAAAGAGATACAGCAGGAGACAGGTAGAGAGTGTGGAAACTGCGTAAATGGCGCTCGCTTCGTGCCTGTGGAGCTCATAGACGTTGCTGGATTGGTCAGAGGGGCGCATGAAGGAAGAGGATTGGGAAACGAATTCTTGGATGAGCTCAGGCAGGCGGAGGCGATAATACATGTTGTCGATGCCTCAGGCGGAACGGATGCCGATGGAAATGTAATAGGGATTGGTAGTCATGACCCTCTTAAAGACGTTCTCTTTTTCCGGGAAGAGCTGAACGAGTGGGTGAAGGGGATATTAAGTAGAAACAGAAGGAAGCTGGAGAGGAAAGCGGAATTAGAAGGTACAAAGATTGCGAGATTGCTTTCCGAACAATTAGCCGGCGTTGGTGTAACCGAAGAACAAGTAAAAGCCGCTCTATCAGATTCTCTCGTCTCTGATAAACCCAACATGAAGTCATGGAACGAGGATGAGATGAAGGATTTAGCATCGCACCTGATAAAAAGGAGTAAAAAAATGATTATCGCTGCAAACAAAGCTGATATAGCGCCGGAAGAGAATATAAGAAAGTTGAAGGAACTCGAGGGTAGGGGCGAAGGAGTTCGTGAGGGTAAAGAAGCAACAGCAGTAATCCCTTGTTCCGCAGAGGCAGAACTTGCTTTGAGAACCGCAGCAAAGAATAACTTCATAAAATACCTGCCTGGGGATACGGATTTTGTGATTTCTCATGAAGTCACGAAAAAACAAAGAAAAGGGCTGGAGCGATTAAGGAATTTAATTCAACACTATCACGGCACGGGAACAGGGGTACAAGCAATCATAAATCGTGTGGTCTTCGATTTGCTGGACTACGTGATTGCGTATCCAGTAGAGGATGAGCACAAGTTCAGTGACGCTACGGGAAGAATACTACCAGATGCATTTCTTTTGAGAACAGGTAGCACAGCCAGAGATCTGGCTTTTTCCATCCATTCCGATATTGGTAAAGGCTTTATTTATGCGATAGACGCAAGAACAAAGAGAAGGCTGGGAGAGAAATACGCATTGAGAAACAACGATATAATAAAGGTGGTGTATCACTTAAGATGAAAAACTTTTATCTTCCGTATATCTTGAAAAAATGACCCCTGCACCCACATCCGCTATTCTGCTTCCTTTTACTTCTCCAAACTCCTTCAACGCTTCACTATCGCCAATAACAAAAACCGTATCCCCTATCATTGCGGCGCTGGCAACCTTCCCTTCTGCATCCACCGCCTCTATCGCATCCCTGCATTTATCACTTATCACTTCGCTGTGCAACGAGAATTTTCTTGAGACGAGCATGAAATTATCTAAATTCGGCTTCCTGATCATCTCTTTCATTGCTTCTCTACCTGCTTCGTTTATCCCCCTTTTCATTGAATCATCCAGCAAAACGGCTTTTGTATGTCGCTTTCCGAACACAACGTAGCTTATCTTCTCTCTCCTGTGTGGTACCATATCAATTATCCCAATCCCTGGCGGACCAGGCTTCTTCCTTATTACTACACCACCGTATGTCTCAGCAATTACATCGCCTAAGCCAGTATTATTTTCCACTTCTGCGAGATGCGCGATTTGCGCCACCTCGTTTGGCGTCATACCGAGCGATAAAAGTTCGTTTAATGCGAGAGCAGTGCTGAGAGCACCAGCACCACTTGCACCCAGTCCCGCACCGATTGGCACATCAAAAACCGTTGATACGATAACCCCGACCTTACGCTTGTGCTTGTGCTTGTACTTTCTTGCTAAACTCTCAACCACATATTTAGAGGTATTTGCCTCTTCTTCCACGCCATTTATTTCTATCTTTGTTCCCTTTTGGGAAAGTTTTTTACTGAGTGTAACTTCAGTCACACAGCCCGCTTCTAATACGATACCGCCGCCTACCGAGCCCTTATACAAAGGATTTTCATTATCGCATATCTCAAAGAAGCCGGTTATATGCGATGGCGAATATGAATATGAAAATGTTTTTATTTTTTTCGTATTCCCCATTTTTCCCTCTTGTTTTATAAAGTTAGAGGGAGAAAATATTTATCGGTGGAGTAGAAATAGAAATGGCGGAGATAATTTGTAGTAGGGTGGAGAGGAAATGTAATCCTGAGGTGTTGGAGACGGTAATAGAGATAGCAGTGGGGATAGCAAGGCAAAGTATAAACAAGACGAGGAAAGGCACGCTGTTTGTGGTGGGAGATGAAGAGAAAGTATTAGAGAAATCAAAGCCTTTAATTTTAGACCCTCTTGCTCCCTATCCGAAGAAGATAAAGGACATAAGGGACGCAAATATTCAGGGGACGATAAAGGAGCTTGCAAAGCTGGACGGCGCTTTTGTCATTAGTGGCGATGGATATGTTCTGTCGGCAGCAAGACATATCGAAGCAAGCTCTCGAAATATAGACCTCCCAATGGGTTTTGGTAGCAGGCACATGGCTGCCGCTTCCATCTCTAAGGAAACAGACGCCGTGGCAGTTGTGGTATCAGACAATGACGAAGTGGTGAGAGTATTTGACGGTGGTGAATTGGTGGGGGAGATAATATCAGGAACATGGGATTTGAAGAAAATAAAGCCACATATAAAAGGCAAATATGAGAGGATAGTAGAGAAAGACTTGAATTTGTCGATGATTGTGAAGAAAACTTAAAATATTTATTTACCCACTTGCGTACAACTTCCATATACATGTCACATACCTCAAAATTCATATCGCATCCACTCCTGAAAGAAGGATTGATAGAGAAGAGGAAATATCAAATATCCATAGCTGAGGAGGCGAAGCGCGAATCTTTGATGGTTGTTTTGCCTACTGGCTTAGGAAAGACGACCGTAGCTCTTTTAGTTATCGTTGAGCGACTGGCGAAGGGAAAGATTCTTTTTCTGGCTCCTACCAGACCTTTGGTCGAGCAGCATTCGGCGTTTTTAAAAGAAGTACTGACACTCGATGCTTCTCTTATACAAACTTTCACAGGCACGGTATTGGCAGATAGGCGAGAGAAGCTCTGGGAAGCAGCAAAAATAGTCGTTTCCACGCCTCAAATTATCGAGAATGATTTGCTGAGCAACAGAATTGACCTCAGTTCCGTTTCTTTGATCATATTCGATGAATGCCACCGTGCGGTGGGGAACTACTCGTATGTTTACATCGCGGAGAAGTACGCGGAGCAGGCGAAAGAGCCACTCGTACTGGGTATAACTGCTTCTCCGAGCAGTGATAAGGAGAAGATAAAGGAGATATGTGCTTCTTTGGACATAAAAAGGGTGGAAAGCAGGACAGAATACGACCCCGACGTAGCTCCTTATGTATTCAAAAAAGACCTTGAATGGCGTGGCATAGACGTTCCAGAGGAGATAAAGAAACAGAAACGAGTATTAGACGAGGTATTAGAGGAGAGAATAAACGAATTGCAAAAGCTGGGATTTATAAGAAAGAAGAGGGGCAGGGATATATCGAAAACAGAGCTTTTGAAGTTAAGGATGCTAATAGAGGCACAATTGGCGAAACAGAAGCATGCGGACTTCTACAAGGCGTTATCTTTGCAAGCAGAAGTAATGAAGATAAAGCATGCAATTGAGTTGATAGAGACACAGGGCATTTTCGCATTGCGACGTTATTTTGATAGGCTGAGAACTGAAGCACTTTCAAAAGGAGGAAGCAAAGCAGCAAAAAGGTTGTTGAAGGATAAAAAATTTGTGGAAGCGATGTTCGCTGTTGCATCATACGAAGGAGAGCATCCAAAGCTGAACGCGTTGATAGAGATACTGCAAGAGGAGATTCGTGTTAATCCTGACACGAGAATAATTGTGTTCACTAACTACCGTGATACTGCGGAGATGATAATCTCTGCTTTGCGTGAATTGGATGCAGAAAAGGAGGGGATAAGGGCTGTTAAGTTCATTGGGCAGGCGTCAAAGGCAGAAGATAAGGGGTTGAAGCAAAAGGAGCAGGTAGAGATAATAAACAAGTTTAAAGAGGGTGTTTTTAATGTTCTAATTGCCACTTCGGTGGCTGAAGAGGGGCTTGATATTCCTGCAACAGACCTCGTACTGTTCTATGAACCCATTCCTTCGGCGATAAGAAGCATACAAAGAAAGGGAAGGACTGCGAGGAAAAAAGTAGGAAAGGTAATCGTGCTTATTGCAAAAGGGACAAGAGATGAAGCCTATTACTGGCTCAGCAGGAGCAAGGAGCGAGAGATGCGGAGGAGGATAAGCGAGTTGCAGAGGATGGGTTTGAACAATGAAGATGAAAGCGTAAAGGTAAACAATGCAGAGTTGGTAGCCGCTGCGGCGGAACGTAGGGAAAAAGAGGAGCAAAGGAGAATAACTGACTTTGAAAACACAGTTGAATTGACCATTTTTGTGGATCCACGAGAGACGAGGTCGGGAGTAGCGAGATTTCTACAGAAAGCTGGTGTGAACCTGAAATTGCGGAATTTGGAGATTGGCGACTACGTTGTCTCTGATCGAGTTTGCATAGAGCGGAAAAGTGCAGTGGATTTTCTGGATTCGCTGATAAATAAACGCAGGAATTTGTTCGACCAAATTCACCGGATGAAGAACGAATATGAGAAGCCTCTGCTCGTCCTCGAGGGTGATTCGGTTTATGGGCAGAGGAATGTGCATCCAAACGTGGTAAGAGCTGTAATGGCTACCATAGCTGTTGATTTCTCCGTTCCCATCATACAAACGCGGGACGAAGCAGACACGGCATCGCTGATCTATGTGATTGCAAAGCGCGAGCAAATGCCGAACCACACTGAAGTGAATCCACATGGTAAGAAGCCTGCGACTTCATTGAAGGAACAGCAGGAATATCTCATTTCTGCGTTGTCTAATATCGGTATCGTGACGGCAAGGAATCTGTTAAGACGATTTAAGACGATTGAACGTATTTTAACAGCCTCAAAAGAGGAGTTGATGGAGGTTGAACATGTGGGTGAGAAAACCGCCGAGCATATAAAAGAGGTGTTGAGTAAGGAATATGAAGGGTAACGGTTGATCGAAGTTTGAGCAATGCATGGGCCCGAAGGGATTCGAACCCTTGACCGCCCGGTATCTCACAAAGAAATTCTTTAGGAGGTGATACCCATCGGATTCCCTGTTATGAGCCGGGCGCTCTAACCATGCTAAGCTACGGGCCCTTCCTTTAGTATCATTATTAACCTTTTCATATATAAATATAGATTACACTGCTCAACTCAATTGAATAACAGTAGCGTGCTTGCTGAAGAGAATGACACAAAAAGAAGCCTTTGACGATTTGAAGGAGCTTTCTGTAGCCGATACCTTCGACAAATTATCAACGAGTGCCGAAGGTCTGACACGTGAAGAAGCAGAAAAGAGGCTTGAGAAGTGTGGATATAACGAAATCACCGAAAAGAAAGCAAACCCCCTCGTAAAATTCTTTGGCTACTTCTGGGGTCCCATACCATGGATGATAGAAATCGCCGCTGCACTCTCAGCAGTGATTCATCACTGGGCGGATTTCTGGATTATCACGGCTCTTCTGCTGGTAAATGCCGTTGTCGGTTTCTGGCATGAACATAAGGCAGAGAATGCCATCGAACTGCTCAAGAAGAGACTGTCGTTGAATGCTAAAGTCCTCAGGGACGGAACATGGCAGGTTGTTCCCTCGCGGGAGCTTGTTCCCGGGGATATCGTCAGAGTGCGTCTCGGAGATATTGTGCCTGCCGATATAAAACTGATAAGTGGGGATTATGTACAGGTGGACGAATCTGCGCTGACTGGCGAGTCGCTGCCCGTGGAGAAGCATATTGCGGATGTAGCTTATGCTGGTTCGATTATCAAACAGGGAGAGATGACCGCGGTGGTGTATGCTACGGCGATGAACACGTACTTTGGCAAAACAGCAAAGCTGGTGGAGGTGGCAAAGACAGAGAGCCATTTCCAGAAAGCAGTAATCAAGATAGGGGACTATCTGATTGTTTTAGCTGCCTTCCTTGTCGTTCTCATCTTCATGGTCGCCCTGTTCCGCCACGAGAGTCTGCTTGAAACGCTGCAATTTGTGTTGGTTTTGATAGTGGCAAGCATTCCGGTTGCGCTGCCTGCGGTATTGTCGGTTACAATGGCAGTTGGCGCTGCGGCACTGGCGAGAAGAAAGGCGATAGTCAGCAAACTGGCAGCAATTGAGGAGATGGCGGGTATGGATGTTCTGTGCTCGGACAAAACAGGGACACTGACGCAGAACAAGCTGACGCTTTCCGAGCCTGTCCCCTTTCCAGGATACAGCAAAGAGGATCACGCGAGGAGGACCAGGACCCAATTGACATCGCGATCCTGAATAGTGCGAAAACTTTGCCAATAAAAATCAATAAACACCGTGTAACCTCGTTTACACCTTTTGACCCGGTGCACAAGCGTACAGAAGCAAGCATCCAGGATGCCGAAGGAAATGCCTTTAAGGTGTCGAAAGGAGCTCCGCAAGTAATTCTATCGCTTGCGGCGAATGCACCGCAGATTGAAGATGCGGTCAATCATAAAGTTCTTGAACTCGCAGAAAAGGGCTACCGAGCATTGGGTGTGGCAAGAACGAACAAAGAGGGAGAGTGGGAGTTTGCGGGGATAATTCCTCTGTACGATCCGCCGCGCGAGGATTCGGCAGAGACACTTAGAACCGCAGAGGATATGGGCGTTCAGGTGAAGATGGTTACGGGAGACCATACTGCCATTGCCAAAGAGACTGCCCGGCTGATTAACCTCGGGACTAATATCCTGCCATCCTCAAGTCTCGCCAACAAGGGGGATTCAGCAACCAAGAAGCTCGTGGAGGGCGCAGATGGTTTTGCTGAGGTTTATCCTGAGCATAAATACTGCATCGTGGAATGTCTGCAGGCAAAGAGGCATATCGTTGGTATGACCGGTGATGGGGTGAACGATGCCCCTGCATTGAAGAAGGCGGATGTCGGCATTGCGGTGGAAAGCGCCACTGACGCTGCACGCTCAGCGGCAGACATCGTGCTGACACTGCCGGGATTATCCGTGATTATTGATGCCATCAAGGAAAGCCGTAAAATCTTTCAGCGGATGAACAGTTATGCCATGTACCGCATAGCCGAAACGATACGGGTATTATTCTTCATGACGCTATCCATTTTGGTATTCAATTTCTATCCTGTCACAGCCCTCATGATTGTCCTTCTGGCACTGCTAAACGACCTGCCGATTATGACCATTGCATTCGACAACGTTAAATATTCGGATACGCCAGAGAAGTGGAATATGCGGGTAGTGCTTGGAATAGCAACCGTTCTGGGCATTGCCGGTGTCATATCTTCATTCGGGATCTTCTACATAGGAGAAGAGATTTTACACATGACGCGTGAGTACATTCAGCCGTTCATTTACCTGAAGCTCTCTGTCGCAGGTCACCTGACCTTGTTTGTAACGCGAACAAGAGGACCTTTCTGGTCTATCAAACCCGCTAAGATTCTGCTATTGGCCATTATCTCGACCCAGATGGTTGCCACGTTGATTGTGGTTTACGGGATTCTTATGCCGCCAATTGGCTGGACGTTGGCGTTGTTTGTCTGGGCTTATGCGTTGGCATGGTTCATTGTAAACGATTATGTGAAGCGTGCCGCGTATGATGTCTTTGAACACCGTGAGATTATCTTTCACAGATAATGTGAACTTGCTCAATAAACGATGGAAATTCCAAAACTCTAATTTCTAAACTGTGAGGCTCTGCTCACGTTCCAGAAAATCCTGAAAGGGTTTAATTGGGATTTGTTCAGGATTCAGGGTTTTTTCCTACAAGATACTGGCACATACTACTAACTTTATATAGTGAGTGGAATAAAAGACACATAATGGACACCACAATTAAATCAATCCGGGCAAGAGAGATCTTAGATTCAAGAGGAAATCCGACCGTAGAGGTGGACATAAAATTAGAGGGTGGTGCCAGAGCCCGTGCTGCGGTTCCCTCAGGTGCTTCAAGGGGAATTCACGAAGCTGTTGAACTAAGAGATGGAGACCCAAAAAGGTATGGGAATAGGGGGGTCTTAAATGCAGTTGATAACGTAAACCACGATATAGCTAAGGAACTAAGTGGGAAGGATGCCCTGAATCAGGTGCTGCTGGATGAATTGATGATCAAACTCGATGGAACTCCGAATAAGGGCAAGCTCGGTGCCAATGCAATACTGGGTGTCTCTATGGCAATCGCGCGTGCCGCAGCTACGGCATTGGATATCCCTCTGTATAACTATCTCGGTGGCTCCACTGCGGTCATTTTGCCCGTGCCCATGATGAATATAATGAATGGCGGCGTTCACGCAAACTGGCAGAGTGCAGATTTTCAGGAGTATATGATTGTTCCGTATGGTGCACCGAGTTTTAGAGATGCGCTAAGATGGGGAAGTGAGACATACCACGCCTTAAAAGCGATACTGAAAGATGGGGGACTTAGCACAGGTGTCGGCGATGAGGGCGGGTTCGCACCTAAAGTATCCACAAATGAAGAACCGCTTGAACTGATTCTTAAAGCCATTGAACAGGCAGGATATGAACCCGGGAAGGATATAGGTATTGCCATAGACCCGGCGTCAAGTGCTTTTTATCACGAAGGCATGTATGTGCTTAAAACAGAAGACAGTCAATTAACCGCAAGCGAGATGGTGGATAAATATCTGTCACTGGTCTCAAAGTATCCCATCGTGGTGATAGAAGACGGATTGGCGGAAGACGACTGGGCGGGATGGAAGACATTAAATAGCCAACTGGGAGACCGGATAGAGCTCGTAGGTGATGACCTTTTTGTAACCAACCCCGAACGAATTGAACGCGGGATACGAGAGAAGGTTGCAAATGCGGTGTTAATAAAACTGAATCAGGTCGGCACGGTTACAGAGGGTATTGCGGCAGTCAGGTTGGCGCAGAAGTTCGGTTGGGGTGCGATGGTTTCACATAGAAGTGGAGAAACAGTTGATTCCTTTATCGCAGACCTCACTGTTGCTATGGGGACAGGGCACTTAAAATCAGGGGCACCTTGCCGTGGAGAGAGGGTGGAGAAATACAACCAACTCCTGCGGATTGAGGAAAGCCTGGGCGATACTGCGATTTTCGCAGGGAGAAGAGGATTTGTGAGATGAAAAAATGATTTATACAATAACGCTTAACCCCGCTCTGGACCGGACATTGTGGATTGAGAAGATACAGCCTGATGACGCTAACCGGATTGAAAGAGAGCAAAGGTACGCAGGCGGTAAAGGGACAGATGTCTCCAGGGTTTTGACTACCTTAGGGGTTAACAATAAAGCTCTTGGATTTGTCGGTGGGTTCGCAGGAGAAGAACTGGAAGGACGGCTGTTCAACGATGGTATTTCGTGTGATTTTATCAGGATTTCCGGCGAAACTCGCACCAACATCATCGTCAATGTCATAAGCACAGGAAGCCAGACTGTGTTCAGTGCCAGGGGTCCGGAAATCAAACCGTATGAACTGATGCAGATGATTCATAAAGTTGAAAAGCTCGAAAAGCCCGAGATAGTAGTTATCAGTGGGAGCCTTCCTCCCGGGGTTCATCCCGTAATATACCGTAAAATTATTGAAATTGCCAAAACTCGAGGAGCATGGGTTATACTGGATACTGATGGAGACGCCATGAGAGTGGGCATTCAGGGCATTCCTGATGCCATCAAACCCAATATCCATGAATTGAGTAGATTGGTGGGCGAGGAATTGAAGAGGATAGATGCAATTATTAGTGCTGCTCAGGGTGTCCGCGAACAGGGAACAGGAATTGTACTCGTTTCTATGGGTGCCAGAGGAATTATTCTGGTCGGAGAAAAAGAGCAGTACTGGGCTTATCCGCCTGAGGTGAAGGTGGAAAATACGATTGGTGCTGGAGATTCTGCCGTGGCGGGCTTCGTCTATGGCATGGTCGAGGGCAAGAGTCACAAAGAAGCCCTGACCTATGCCGTGGCTGCCGGTACCGCAACGACATTGATGCCCGGAACAGCGCTGTGCCAGAAAGAGGATTTTCTGAAACTGGTGCCTAAGATAAAGTTGCACGTAATGGGAGGGTAACTATGCCAATCAAAGCGAATGAGGTAATTGTACCCCTGGATGTTCCAAAGGCACTACGGGAAAAGTATATCAGCAATTATTTAGAGATTACCAGGAAAACTGGGCGATTGATGCTTTTTGCCGGTGATCAAAAGGTAGAGCATCTGAATGACGATTTTTATGGCGAAGGAATCCATCCGGATGATAACTCGCCAGAGCATCTATTCAGGATTGCAAGCCGGGCAAAGATAGGTGTATTCGCTACTCAGCTTGGTTTGATTGCCAGGTACGGTATGCGTTATTCTGATGTCCCTTATCTGGTAAAGCTGAATTCCAAGACAAATCTGGTCAAGACTTCTCAGTCTGACCCATTCAGTCAGCAGTGGCTGGATGTTCAACAGGTGGTGGATTTTCGGGATAACAGCGGATTAAATATACTGGCAGTGGGCTATACGGTCTATCCAGGAAGTGAGTATGAGGCGGAGATGTTACGTCAGGCAGCGCAGATTGTCTACAATGCGCACCAATATGGATTGATAACCGTATTATGGGTGTATCCACGCGGCAAGGCAGTAACAGATGAGAAAGACCCCCATCTGATTGCGGGTGCCACAGGTGTGGCTGCGTGTCTTGGCAGTGATTTTGTTAAGGTGAACTACCCCAAGAAGGAAGGCTATGAATCAGCAGAGATATTCAAAGAAGCTATCCAGGCAGCGGGCAGCACAAAGGTAATTTGCGCTGGTGGGTCCAGTGTTGATGTCGAATCGTTCCTCAAAAGACTTCATGACCAGATTCATGTCAGTGGCGCTGCCGGGAATGCTACGGGTAGAAACATCCATCAAAAGTCGCTCGATGATGCAATCAGGATGTGCAATGCTATTTATGCCATCACGGTGGAAGGAGCAAGTGTGGAAGAAGCTCTAATGATATATCATTCAAAATAGGAGCGCATCATGATAGACAAATCATCCAAAACAGAGAATACGAACAAGTTGATCAGGTCTTTTGGCAGTTTTTTTTATTGTACATAAAGTATGACTTCCTTCCATTTTATTCTTTCAATTCAAATCAAACGAAAATCCTTAGATAAAAAGTCATACATGTTTGAATTA
>JAPDIG010000010.1:0-17621 GCA_025966525.1 Candidatus Methanophagales archaeon
AATTATATTAGCAAAATGGTATATATAAACAATATGATGGAGATATATTCTTGGAAATGTGATTATTCATCAAAAAGAAACCAAGTGAAACTTTAAAGTCCTTTTACGAGCTTATAGAATAATTAATGAGCGATGGGTAAATATTTCTTGTGGTCAAACATAGGCATAACGAGAATTGGCGTGAGAGGGACAGGTATATCGGAGAAGACCAGCAAAGGTAACACCTGCGAAAGCTGCTCTCTTAGCCGCCATTAGGCAGCAGTATGCCATGACCTATCGTGATTTAGCGGAGAGTGAATATATGGAACAGCTTGGATTGCAGGGAGTTCATTATACAACGATCCACAAAGCTATAAAGAGGCTACCTGAGACATTTCCCGAGGAAGCGATGCGGATTATTGGCGGAGATGACCTCGGATAAGACCACAAAAAGTGCAACACCGAAGGCAAAGGGTTGCCCGGCTTGGAGCGATAATGTCAGGAGATACAAAGAGCTAGGATATGAAGGTTGGGCGGAGGAAACCGGGTATTTCAGGAAGACGTAAAAAAGAGCCTTAAAAACTATGGAAAAACAACTAAAAGGTATTTTCATACGCGCAGCACGAAACTTCTTGTAGGCTCAAGTTTCTCCGTTTCTGGATTCACCTTCAGACCAAATGTCTCCAGTGTTTCCACACCAAGCAAAGGCTCGTCACCCATAATCAAAACCGTCGTCGGTGCTTCCCTTTCATTTATTTTCACGTGTACAACCCCAGCTTCGGCTTCCGCTTCCATTCCCTTTACGAGTTTTACCCTTTCGCTCCTGTATCCACTAATACCTTCACTTCTTCACCTTTTTTCTTCCCCTCTAAATACGCATTTACGATAATATGCCCCATTTTTATTCCACACACGCCAAAGCGCCGAGAGGACATGCTTTCACACACACTTCACACCGAACACATTTCTCCTCCTCCACACTTATATTCCACGAAGGGTCGAACTTGAACACCCCAGTTGGGCAGACAGAAATGCAAGCACCGCAGTGCACACAACGTGTTTCATCCCAGGCAATCAGTTTTACTAATTTTCTTACTTCAACTCCTTTCTCCCTGAATAGCGCTGCAACACGCTCCACTTTATCCTCAGGGACGTCAATGATGAGATCAGCGCGCACTGCATCCACATTCGCCCGGTCTATGTTTATCTTCGCTCCGGTTTCAAGAATTACTTCAGCCGTATACGGCGTTTCGTGCAACCGTGACGAAAATCTCCTCAGTAGCAACTTCATCTTATTTGCATTATATTTAGCTCTTCTCTATATAAAATAATAATGTATTTCTTTGGTAACGCTTTCTTTTTAAAGAAAGGTTTATGAAAGCGAGGATAAGAGATTTTGTGATCACCACGCAAGACTGGATTTTTTCCGTAGTCAGTTATGACATGGGAGAGGAGAATGTAAAATGCCTTTTGCGATATATTCCAGACGAAAGAGGGGATAGAGTCTCCGAGAGGGGAAGATACAGGAAGTTAAACTTTCATGAATCTTATGAATTCCTGAGAAAACATCGTCCAGAATATCTAAAAGACGTGCATGTAGTTCCAAAGGGAGATATAAAAGAAATTCTACTGCCTGAGGATTGGCTACCGCAAATTGCTAAGCGTGAAAAGCACGTCAGGACCATTTATGAGCTTCTTGGAAACTGTGTTCCAAAAGATAGGATAGGCATCACCGGCTCCTTTTTATGTGGTCTTAATAGCGAACAATCCGACCTCGATTTTGTCGTTTACGGACTGGAGAACTTCAACCTTGCGAGAGAGGTTATAGAAAATGCGAGAGAGGAGGGTGTTATTCAAGATATAAAAGAAGAGGTATGGAAGCAGATTTACACGAAAAGGAACCCTGAATTGAGCTATGATGATTTTATGGCACATGAAAGGAGGAAGAGAAATAGGGGTGCAATTGGAAAATCATATTTCGATCTTCTATATGTGCGAGATTGGGATGAAATAAAGAGATTAGATAGTAGTAATTATGAACGGGGAGAAAAGGTGGGTTACGAGAAGATAACGGCGGAAGTAAAAAATGCATCTTTCTCCTTTGACAGCCCTGCAATATATGAAATTGAACATCCTGCGATAAACAAGGTTCTTTCGTTCACTCATACTTATGCCGGGCAGGCGTTAGAAGGTGAAATAATAGAAGCTCGTGGTATAATAGAGCGCACAGAACATGAGACAAGATTGGTTGTAGGTACAACAAGAGAGGCGAAGGGAGAGTGGATAAAATCGCTCTCTTTACTCTCAAGGTTCAAAAACAGTAGAAAGAGGTGGAATTAAAAAGCTTTTATTCATAAGAAAAGATTTTAGTTTATGGAAGCCAAAGTAAAGATTATTGCAGGCAAAGAAGAGGAGAAAAGAATAGAAGTATTGCAAGATGATACATACGAGAAGGTATTAGAAAAGCTAAATATAAACCCTGTTGAGGTACTTGTGCTTCGCGGGGGTAAGCCAGTACCGGAGGATGAAACAGTATCGGGAAATAATAAAAATGAAGAGGAGATAGATATAATGATTATTAGAATTGTATCTGGAGGATGAAAAAAAATGGCACATAAAATTGGCGCAGGTATAGCCGTGAGCGCAAGCGTAGTACAAAAAGCGAAGACAGCAAAAAGTGCAGCGCTTAAATTGGCTAATGCTACTGCGGATGAGAAGAACAAAGCATTGATCAGAATCGCAGATTCGATTGATAAGAACAGGATACGAATACTCGCAGCTAATGAACAGGATGTCGAAGCGGCTTTGAGCTTAACGAAGGAAGGGAAACTATCTAAATCTCTTCTCGATCGCTTAAAATTGGACGGCTCTAAAATAGAAGAGATTATAAAAAGTGTACTGGATGTAGCGAAATTAGAAGACCCTGTTGGTAGAACACTGTCTGCAATCGAGTTAGATACCGACTTAGAGCTTTTTCAGGTCTCCTGCCCCATTGGTGTAATCGGTGCGATATTCGAATCAAGACCGGATGTGCTGGTTCAGATTTCTTCGCTCTGCCTGAAAACCGGCAACGCAGTAATGCTGAAAGGGGGCTCTGAAGCACATAATTCAAATGCAGTTCTATTTGACGTAGTAGCAGAAGCATCAGTATCGGCAGGAATGCCCGCAGGCTGGATTCAATTACTTGAAACGCGCGAGGATGTAAGTGAGATGTTAAAGTTGAATGACTATATAGATCTTTTGGTGCCACGCGGCAGCGAAGAATTCGTGCGATATATCCAGAATAACACCAGTATAATGGTCTTGGGACATTCTGAAGGTGTATGCCACGTTTATGTTGACCGGGATGCCGACCTGGATATGGCGATGGATATCTGCTACGATGCGAAGGTTCAATATCCCGCAGTTTGCAATGCTGCGGAGACCTTGCTTGTGGATTCCGCAATTGCAAGCAAATTTCTACCACGGATGGTTGAGCAGTATCTCAAAGCCGGGGTTGAGGTCAGGGCATGCTCAAAAACGCAGGCTTTTTTAGCTAACGGTAAATTCAATAAAATGGAACAAATAAAGCCAGCATCTGAAGCAGACTGGAAAACCGAGTATAATGATTTGATCATTTCTATCAAAGTAGTTGATGGCGCGGATGAAGCAATCGAGCATATCAATCATTATGGGTCCGGACATACCGATGCAATCGTCACGGAGAATAAAAAAACAGCACTAAAGTTCATGCAGCTTGTTGATTCGTCCTCGGTAATGCATAATGCATCAACTCGGTTCAGCGATGGGTTCAGATATGGTAAAGGCGCTGAAGTGGGTATAAGTACATATAAGGTGCATGCAAGAGGACCAGTAGGATTGGAGGGGTTAGTTATCTATAAGTATCTGTTAGTTGGTAAAGGGCATGCAGTCGCGCCGTATATAGGTCCTGACGCGAAGGAATTCACTCATAAACCTCTATCAAAGGAGATACAATTACTGCGTTTGTAATCCTAAATAATAGCCTAATAAAATCGCAAAAATACCCCCAAATAGAGTAGCTAAGATGTTCACATGATGTTTATTCAGTCTGAACTCCGAAGCCCTTAAACGATTTTTATAAAAGGGTTTATCTTCAATCGTTGCACCAAGAAAGCTATCCATGATGCAACCTAAGAACCCTGATAAGAGACAAACGCATGAGAGGGAAAAGATAGTTCTTGAGGTCATTTGAAGGTCAAACCAAAATGCAAGACCGACAAGCGAAATCAAACACGAGCCGAGTAGTGCAGCGCAGAGACCTGGTAAACTGACGCCACCGTTTGTGCCTACCGGCACTTTTTTAAGGGTTGTAATTAACCTCGGATTTCCTTCCGCTTGCCCGATTTCTGTGGAAAAGGTATCTGCGCAAGCGGTAGCGACTGCACCAGAAAAGCCAAGCAGGAAGATTGTACTATGGTTCTGGCAGGCAAAGAGCACGGCGAAAAACAGTGGAGACAAGCCATTGCCCAGCACGTTATTTATATCTCGCATACCTCTGTTACCCTCTGCAACACCGAGTTTTGCTTTTTTATCATATTTATATTTCGTAACTAAATTCCCAAACAGAAAGAATGTGAGCAGCATAAGCACACCAGCATAACCAAATTTGAATCCAAACGTTAACAGAATTATCATACCAAGCGTGAGCGTTCCGGTAAAGGCGGAAGTGTTTATTTTGCGTTTTAAGTAGGCATAAAGCACGAATGAAAAAGCTACCAATACTGTAAGCGCAGTTGCAATTTCCAAGGGGTGCTGATGCAGGGGCTCGATGAATAACATGGCAAGTTTCAGATACGTATTTTGTCTATAAATAAACCTCTCTTATAAAAAGAAGGTTTTACCAGACTACCAAAGTTTATGATGCTTTCCGGATCATCACAAGCGCATCCTCGTCGCCATAATACTTTGGGATTATCGTTCGCAAAGAGAAGCCCAAATGCTTATAAAACTCCTTTGCTACTTCGTTGCTCTCTCGGACTTCTACAATCGCCTTGCCCTTCGTTCTTTTTAAAACTTCTCCTACCAGCTCAGTTCCTATACCATTCCTCCTATGGGCGGGATGCACTGCGATAGACACTATATGCCCTCCTGGATAAAAGATAATATAACCCACGATTTTATTCATCCTCTTTTTTTCCTTAGTCTCATGTACATATACCAGGAAATTATCCCGGCATGCTGATGCATAATACAAAAAAGTAAACCTGCTGTAAGGCGACTTTGGAAATGCCTCCTTCTCTATTCCCAGAATGTCTTCCAAATCCGAGAAGCTGAATTTCCTTATCATAAACCTTTCTTTCATAAAGAAAGCTTTACCAACCAAATAAATAAGCACTCTTCATTTTCTTTCTTTTATTCTCTTCCCTATAATCAGCTAAAGTCCGTCTTTTCAAGGTTCCATCTGGGAATACTGTTATCCAACCTCTTTTCACCTCTATTTTCCTTTCTCGCACGCAACTCTTACCTATCACCGAGTTCTTCATATATTTAGCAACAATCGAGTAGGCATGCTCTATCTCCTCGGGATATGGATTCCTTGATATTTTCTCGTGGCTCAAATTCATGTTGTATCTATTTATTCTGTAATCTATCGCTCCTTTCTTGTCTATTTCCGATAAAAACTTTGCTATACTCTCTATTTCGGATTCATCCACAATCCCCGGTATATACACGGTGTTCACCACGAGCTTTATTTTCCCGTAGGCATTTCTTATATTCGCTAATATCCTTTTATTCGAGTATCCGGTGTACCATTCATGCAGTTTTTCATCCCACACCTTCAAATCAAACATAACTTCAGTTAAACCTGCGTCGATCAGCTCAGTCAAGTAAGCATCGTCTAAAAGGTACCCATTCGTGTCAAGCACCACACCTCCAATAAATTCTTTTAGCTGAGATACCAAATCTACGAGATAATGTCTGTTTAGCGTAGGCTCGCCGCCCGTTATTACTGCTTCCTCCAGTGGTGTATCCCCATAATATCCCATTGACGATTTCTTCACCAGGTTTATCAACTGCTCGACACTCATCGGTTCTCCTATGGGTTCTCGTGCAAAGCTAAAACATCCTCTACATTTGAAGTTGCAGTCAGAAAGAGTAATCCAAACTCGTGGCTTTAGCTCTGATAGCGTAATAAACGGGACGTGTCTATATCCATATACCATTTCTGTCGATGGCATCTATTTTAGTTAGTTATATCACTCTACTTATTTATTTTAATTAAATTTTAAAAAGTTTTAAAGCACCATCTTCGCCAGTCCAATCAGCATCTTCGGATTTCTTTTTATGAGTTCCAATAACAGTGCGCCAGTAGAAAGCTCTTCTATTTTTACTCCCTCTAAAGAATGAGCAAGCGTATTAAGGTCTGTGTCAGATAGATTGAAAAAGAATTCTTTTGCTTTTAAGCCTGTTTCTAACCGTTTTCCAAATGCGCCTCTCCATCTGCTTTCGTATTCCATCAATCGCTGCTTTGAAAAATCCTCTTCTTGCACCGCGTTTGCTATTACCTCGCCTGCTATTTTCCCCGCCTGCATCGCATACGTAATGCCCCCGCCGGTCAAAGGGTTGACTTGTCTCGCGGCATCGCCAACTAAAATAAGTCCATCCGCTACGCTTTCGTTTAACGGTCCGCTCAACGGCACAGCGCCGTACATCTCAGCCACTGTCTTTCCATCGGGAAACTTATTGCGCACGAATGCATTCAGATAATCAATCGCATGGTGTTTTTCACCCGATACATCCCCTCCTATCCCAAGCCCCACATTTGCACAATCCTCCCCCTTTGGAAATACCCAGGCATAGCCTTTTGGCGCAATTTCACTGCCCAGAAAAAATTCCGAATAATCCTTGTTCAGTTCTATATCGCACATAAGGAACTCTGCGCATACGGATATATTAGAAGGTCGCAATCTCGTGTCGATACCTGCCCATCTGCCCACCTTTGATTCCACGCCATCCGCACCAACCACGACTCGCGCATGAATGCGTGTATCTTCTCCCATACGCCGAACATAAACACCTTTCGCATACCCGTTGGCTTCAATGAGACCACAAGCTTCTGTTTTGACTCTTATCTCTGCACCTGCACGTGCAGCTTCGCTTGCAAGAAACTTATCAAATATTCTCCTTTCGAGCACGTATCCCACTTCATCCATCTTTTCCCCGTACAAAACCACCTTCGTGCCATCGGGACCGTATATATTTGCCCCATTCACTTCCGCACATATCCATTTCTTATCGAGTGGCACGAACTTCTCTATTTCTTTGCTCACTCCTTCCGCACATTTCACAGGCACGCCTATCTCCTGATTCCGTTCTATCAAAAGGACGTCTAACCCATGTTCAGCAGCAGTTTTCGCGGTTATACTGCCGGCAGGTCCTGCTCCTACTACGACAACGTCATGCCTCGCTTCTTTCATTTCTCAATCCATATTATTTATAATAAATAAAAACAATAAATGCGATCATCTATCGAATTCAGAAAAGAGAAGTGAGAGTGCGAGGTTGAGAAATGAGAATTTCAAAAGCAGAAGAGGAGGTGGGCAGAAGTTTTGAAATCGAAGAATTCACAGTTTATTGGAACATAGACGAGGAGAAGTTTAAAGAGAAGATAAAAAATTATGAGAATATCTTGATTGCCGGATTTCCACCTATGGGGAATATCATACCATACCATCTAAAGGAGCTTTTAAAGGACTCAGAGGAGATAGTGAATCTGTATTCTTATGACTTTCCCCCGGTGGCAGAAGCGCATGAAGAAGAATTTGAAATACCACATGACGAGATTTGGTACAGTGAGGAGAGGAGATTATACTGCTATATTGGCAAATATCCTGAGACCGAATATATTCCAAAAGCAGCGTATAAACAAGCAGAGATTTTGGCGCATCTCGCAAAAGAGCTTTGTGTTAAGGAATTATATACAGTGGGAGTAATTTTGCCATCGCAAGAGCCTTTTAGAAAGATGAACGAGGAAGTAGAGGCGTATATTGGCTTTTTTGAAGGCTCGAAGAAAGATGTCCCCGACAGAATAAAAAAGATGACGAGAAAAAACATCGGTAGATATTCCATTATTCGTAAAACCGGGCTTCTACCAGGTTTTGCCTCTAAATTGGGCATTGAAAGTTATTCTATTCTTGGCGTGGGCAAATATCCAGAGGACCTGAGAGCCTGTGCTGGAGCTCTTAGGGCTTTCAAGAAATTAGCCCGGATAGACTTAGAAACAACGAAGATAGAAGAGATGCTTAAGGAAAGTGCAGAAGCGGTTGAAGAGAGAATAAGGAAACAAAGAGAGAGAGCTGCTTACCGGGGAGAAGGCGTGGGTGCTGAGCCATCTCACTACATGTATGGATAATCAGAAATTATGCAAACGCTTTCTCTACTGCAAATAGCACCAACTCTGGCGGAGTTCTTCGGGGTGCATCTGAACTCGCGAGCAAGCCCGGTCGAGCAAATACTCCAATTCGCTTATTCTCACAAACCGGTTCCGTCAGTGATGGTGCTGGTAGTAATCGACAGTTTTGATTACCAGTTTTATACTGATTTCGCAGATGAATTGAGATGGATTCACGAGCTTGTCAAACTGGATGGGCTCTTATTTGAGTGTGAGACGGTAAGCAGACATACAACACCGGCGATTGGTTCTATCCTCACGGGATTAAAACCAGAAGCACACGGGATTCTCACGAATGATGACGTGGGCAAGTCGAAGATAAAATCCATTTTGGAAATATTAGAGGATGAGGGTCAAAAGACAGCGGCGGCAATCGAAACGAAGGGTGCAGAACCTCTTTGGGGGAGAATAGGCTATGTATTCGCAGTTGATGATCGTGAAGACATATTTGAATACGACAGGTTAATAAAAAGGCATACTATTTCCGTGTTGAAAAAGCAGGACTTGAGGTTGGCATTTTCTCATCTCCGTGCAATTGATCGGTTTGCACACCGGGGTTGGGATTTAAGTGCTGCTGCAAAAGTTACGGATGAAAATATACGTGCGATTGCAAATGCTGTTGGCGAAAGGAAGGGTTTGTTACTCATTTGTGGGGATCATGAAGTGCACTTAAAGGAGAGAAAAGTTAAGCAAGCTTCGCATAAGAAAGCGCCTGCTACGGTGCCTTTAATTGTTGGGTGTCCTTAAGATAGAAGGAAAAAAGCTTCTTCGCATAGGGAAAAAGTTTTTGCAGAGGTGGAAGCAATAAAATGAGAGCTCTCCTCCTCAGAAGAAGGTAACCCCCTTCTTTGTAAGATATGGTGACGGAAAGCTCTTATCATCGTTAATATTTGAAAATGCCGAAGATTGTAGCGAAACAACGCGAAATGAACTGGAAAGAACGCTTGCCATGTTAATTATGGATTATATAGGTCCTTAAGCTCCAAAAAATAAAGAATACCTAAGGCGGATAATTCCGAAAGTTATTTATATACCTTCAACCAAGAATTAACCAACGAAAAATGATAGAAGTATTTTTAGCTATCGCGGTGCTAATCGCGTTCACGATATTGCTGTCTTTATACCGGGCAGCACTCGGTCCAGGCGTCTTCAATCGAGTAGCTGCGGTGAGCGTAATAGGGACAAAAACAATCGTCCTCCTGGTTATCATCGGTTATTATTTCGAAAGACCTCTGTTCTTTGACATCTCGCTTCTTTACGCAATCCTAAACTTCATAGGCACTTTGGCTTTCGCAAAATATTTGGAGAGGGGTGAGGTATGGTCATAATAGACGTGATTGTGACGTTATTTCTGGCTGCGGGAATTTTCTTTATGTTCACTGGCGTAATTGGATTACTCCGCTTACCCGACTTTTACACAAGGCTGCATGCAACCGGGAAGTGCGATACGCTCGGAGAGGTTCTTATAATCGTCGGTTTGCTATTAGACCATATCTACTATTATGTCTACCTTCTACCTGAAGCTCCTCTCTCAGTAAAGCTCGTACCTGTGAAACTCATATTTTTAATTGTGTTCATTTTCCTCGCCAATCCAACAGCGACACATGCGATAATGAAAGCGGCTTATAAAACGGGTGTGAAACCGTGGAAATTGGGGGAAGAGAGAAGATAAGATGAAGGGTAAAGAAGGGAAAGGGAAGGGATTTGGAATACTTGTAACCTTTTGCGCTATGTTTCTGTTCTGGCTTCTTTTATCTGGCATCTTCGACGCCTTTCATGTTATAGCGGGTATAATATGCAGTGCGATTGTCGCATTGATTTCTCATGACCTGCTGGTGAAGGGTGAGGGGGAGAAGATGCTGTCGAAGTCCTTCAGGTTCTTTATTTATATCTGGTGGGAACTGTGGCAGATAGTACTCGCGAATTTTGATGTTGCATATCGTGTTCTGCACCCGAAGATGCCGATAGACCCGCGCATAATAGAATTTGATACTTCACTGCGAAGCGATTTCGCTCTCGTTACCCTCGCTAATTCCATCACCTTAACTCCCGGTACGATAACCATATTGGTAGAGCCAGAGAAGGGTAAGTTTTGGGTGCATGCAATTGCAAAAAAACCTGCTGATGCGCTTTTGGTAGATAAAACGATGCAAAGTAAAGTGACTGACGTGTTTATGGAATGGTGATAAAAAGCGAAAGTTTTTTTATAATATAATCCCGAATGACAGAAATAGGAGATAAATAAAAAATGATAATCCCTATTGACCTCATACTGCTATCATTGGTTGTAGTGCTTGCGATAGTGGCGATAACCGTGAGAGACCTCTTGAGTGCAATCATGTTACTAAGTGCTTATAGTTTCCTGATGGCGATGGTCTGGGTGGAGATGCACTCGGTGGATGTGGCGTTTACCGAAGCTGCTGTCGGTGCCGGTGCATCAACTGCGTTCTTAATCGCCGCGTTATCCAGAACGGTGAGGTGGGAGAAGAAATGAAATTGATATCTATATCTGCACTACTATTTGTAATCGTTTTGGGTGCTCTTTTCATATACGTGGCGGAAGATATACCTGATTTTGGTGACCCTTATTCTGCGCCTAATTGTTGTATAAAGTTGTTTGATGTCGATGCTGCCGGGTTAATGGACGATTTGAACCAGGGTGTTATCCCTGAGAGTTTAGCAGATAAAATAGAAAAGAGAGGACTACCGCTACCTATCCGGGTTGAGTCTATCGAAGAAGGTAAATGGGACTTCTTTCTCGTTCCGGAGGAGAAACAACAGGCGTTTTACCCAAAGGAGCAGAAATATTACCTTATTAAAAAAGAGGGCGATAAGCTCGGAGTTTACAGGTATTCACTCGTAGTAAGGTGGATAGAGGAAGGAGAGGAGGAGACAGAAGTGATAAATATGGTTACCTATGGTCTTGCTGACTACCGAGGTTATGATACGCTTGGTGAGACCTCAGTCATTTTTACCGCCGGCGTGTCAGTTTTGTTATTATTGAGAAGGCGTGGGAAAAGACCGGAGGCGAAGTAAGCTTTGAACACGGAAAAGAGTGAGACGGGAGAGGGCAAAAAAAGGAGTGGAGATGTCATAGTGGAGACGGTTTCGCGAGTGATGGTTCCTTTTATCCAGTTATTTGCATTGTACGTGATAATGCATGGCTCGAGTGGACCAGGAGGAGGATTTCAAGGGGGTGTAATCTTCGGTGCTTCTTTTGTCTTACTCGTTATCGCTTTTGGTATCGTTAATGCCGGGGATAGATTCCCGGAAGCCGTAAATACCGCTCTCTTCAGCACTGGAGTGTATATCTACGCTGGTGTGGGACTGTTGTGCATAATCTGCAGTTTTGGAGCTGCGCAGTATCTAAACTACGGATTCCTTTCACTGCCCGTCCATTTTGAAGAGAGGAGAGCCCTGGGCATGGATTTTATAGAGATAGGAGTAGGAATAACCGTAATGGCGGTAATCGCTGAGATATTCTTTAACCTCGCGTGGAAGAAAGAGGAAGATGAAGGGGAGGAATAAAATAAAATGATGGAATGGTTACTCGAGGAAATACTTGCAAAATATAATTACTGGATTTCCATCACGATTATGCTCATCGGGTTCTATGCGATGATCGCGAAGGACAATTTGATAAAGAAACTTGTTGGATTGAGTATATTCCAAACCGCGATATTCCTGTTCTTCATTTCACTGGCTGATATTGGTCCAATCCCTCGAGGGACAGCACCGATTGTAAGTGAAGCAATGATGCATAAGGGCTATGTTTACGTGAATCCACTGCCTCACGTGCTTATTCTTACGGCGATAGTGGTGTCGGTGGCAACTCTTGCCGTTGCTCTTGCGCTCGTAATTAGGATGTACGAAGAATACGGGACGATAGAGGAAACGGAGATAATAGAGGAGGAGAGAGAGCTGGGAGTGTAAAATTTCGGTGCAACTGCAAAGCGAATTACGAAGTGCGAATAAAGCGTGCTACTGATGTCCCGTTGGTGGAAAAAGATGTTTTTTGAGCGCTGTTATGGTTATAGAGAATATAAAGGGAAAGGAGATGTAGAGAATGCTTTCAGTTGAACATCTGCCTGTACTGATAGTAGTGATATCATTGCTCTCGGCATTCACTATTTTTATTGCCGGCTGGCTGAACAAGAGATTCTGCTGGTTCATCTCTTTCGCTACTATTCTCGTTCAACTCGTCATGGCGGTGTTTATCCTGCATCATGTCCTCACTGTTGGAACCATACATTATTGGCTTGGTGGGTGGAGTCCTCCATGGGGCATAGAATACGTCGTGGATGCATTGAATGCTTACGTACTGGTCATACTTCTATTCTTAGCTTTAATCTGTGTCACGTATTCAAAGAGGAGCATAGCGCACGAATTACCTTATAAAATCGTCCCTTTTTATACCGTTTACCAACTACTTGTCACCGGGCTGTGCGGCGTTACCGTAACCGGGGACATATTCAACATGTACGTGTTCATCGAGATATTTTCACTATCGGCATACGCGTTAATAGCATCGCGGGGAAAAATAGCGCTGAAAGCGAGCTTCACTTACCTCGTATTGGGTTCCATCGGTGCTTGTTTCTTCTTGCTGGGAATAGGTTTTCTGTACTCGGTAACAGGCACGTTGAACATGCATGACCTGTCGCTTTTGTTACCTCCTTTATACGGGAACAAGATAGTCTTGACTGCTTTTGGCTTCTTCACTGTTGGATTGAGCATAAAGATGGCACTCTTTCCTCTCCATACGTGGTTACCAGATGCGCATTCATTCGCACCCTCGGAAATAAGTGCAATGCTTTCTGGTATAATCATTGAGGTTTCGACATATGCATTCATAAGGGTTTGCTTCTCGGTTTACACCTTGAATTTCATCAAACTGTTGCCCATATTCGATATTCTTTGCTGGATAGCCGCGTTAGGCATAATCATTGGGTCTGTGCTTGCGATAGCGCAGTACAATCTAAAAAGAATGCTCGCTTATTCATCTGTTTCACAGATGGGCTATATTATGCTTGCAGTTGGGCTTTCTACGTCCACGCACCATGCACTTTGGGGCGGGCTTAATCCTGCGTTGATGCATATATTGAACCACGCACTGATGAAAGGGTGCCTGTTTCTGGTTGCCGGTGCGTTTATCTACAAGGCGGATTTGTGGAATATAACAGATTTTACGGGTTTGGGCAGGAAAATGCCCTATACCTGTGCCGCTTTCGTTCTCGCAGCGATTTCCATGATCGGCGTACCACCGACCGTGGGATTTGTATCGAAATTGTATATAATACTCGCCTCTTTAGAAGCGGGGAAATTCATATTCGTGGCGGTTATGCTGCTCAGTAGTCTTCTCAACCTCGTTTATTTCTGGCGTGTAATCGAAATGCTGTATATGAGGCGAGAAGAGGGTGAAGAACATTCATCTTCGAGTAAAAATGAAATACCGCTTAGCATGCTCATCCCGGTATTAACCCTCGCTTCTCTATGCATTATCGTCGGTGTTCTCTGGCTCACTGAGATACCTATACCTATACTCGATCAAGTTAATGCACTGTTTGGATTAGGGAGGTATGCAACACCATGATAGAAGAATCAATAAGACCGTTGTTAGCAATTCTATGCCCTGCAATCGGTTCTATTCTTATAGTTCTATTTCGCAAACGCCCGAATATAAGAGAGAGCTGGACAATGCTCGCGGGCATCGCACAGTTTCTGATTATCTTCTCCATGGTCCCGCTCATTATAGAAGGAGCTATCATCAAATGCACCTTCTTCACAGCATTCCCGGGCGTGGATTTTGGCTTCAGCGTAGATGCTTTTGGGCTTATATTTGCCATTACTTCTACATTCTTGTGGATTCTTGTATCCTCCTATTCCATAGGCTACATGCGATCATTGAAGGAACACGCACAAACGCGCTACTACTTCTGTTTCGCATGGGCTATCTTCGGTGCGGTGGGCGTAGCATTATCGGGAAACCTGCTCACGATGTTCGTATTTTATGAGATACTAACAGTCTCGACATATCCATTGGTGGCTCATGACCAGACACCGGAAGCACTATTCGCAGGTCGTAAATATCTTGCGTATCTGCTTACCGCGGGCGTATTCTTCTTAGCTGCCGTTGTTTTTACTTACCATTTCGCAGGGACGACGGATTTTGTGACTGGGGGCATACCAAACCTCGCATCCGAAGCATCACGAACAGCGCTGATGGCACTATTCGCACTATTCCTCCTGGGATTCATGAAAGCAGCATGGATGCCTTTTCATTCATGGCTTCCAACGGCAATGGTTGCGCCAACGCCGGTAAGTGCGCTTTTACACGCGGTTGCAGTGGTAAAGGCGGGCGTATTTGGAATTGTGCGCGTGGTCTGTTACATATACGGGGTGGATTTAATGCACGAACTGGGTCTTGGATTAGCTCTGGCTTGTTTAGCTACTTTTACGATTATAGTTGCAAATTTGTTCGCCCTCGCGCAGGACAACCTGAAAAGAAGACTCGCATACTCCACGATAAACCAGCTATCGCTCATCATCTTTGGCGTTGCGCTGTTATCCCCTGAGGGAATAGAAGGAGCGATGATGCACATTCCTTTCCATGGGTTCATGAAGATAACGCTATTCATGTGCGCAGGAGCGATAATGGTAGCATCGGGGAAGAAGAACATAAGCGAGATGGCGGGCATAGGGAAGAAAATGCCTGTGACGATGATAACGTTTAGCATCGGTGCGCTCGGAATGTGTGCACTGCCGCCGACTGCGGGATTTGTAACGCATCATCTTTTTGTCGGCGGCTGTGAAGAAGCAGGAGGAACAATGTCGTTTTTCCCTTATATCCTCTTGATAGCTGCGATACTCGATGTGATGTATTTTTTCCCTATCATATATACCGCGTTCTTTGAGAAGTCAGAAGGAAGCAGCGGGAGTAAAAGTAAAATAAAAGAAGCACCCCTCTTTATGCTCGTTCCCATAGCTATAACTGCAACCGTATCTGTTATATTCTTCTTTTACCCTGATTTGTTTCATATATCAGAGCTCGTGGAAACTGCGGTTAGCAGTTTAGGGGGTGTGCATCCGTAAGAAATGATACTGATAGATGAACCGCTGATGTATGCTTTCGTTGCGTTTTGGATAGTATGGGTAGCGGTTCGTAGAAAAGAGCCAGGGAAATGGCTTATAAGATTCTGTGAAGGACCTCTGATGACCTTTGCGAACTATATTGACTGGAATGTAATGAGACTGGCAGGTTTTTTCGTCTGGCTGAGCAGAAATCCCGCGGCTGCGTTGAGAATAAAGGGAAAAGAGGTGAGGCTGAAAGTGGAGAAACCTGTCGTTCCTTCAAAAATAGTGGAGGAGCATGAGCGGAGTTTAGAAGAGGCAAGAAGGAGATATACCAGAGAGCTCCCCCGGTTATCCTTAGGTGCCTCTATACTTCTGATTCTACTCTTTTTCTTGATTTATTTGGTACTGTATTTGTTGAGTGTGCATTAATTAAACCTTTTCTTATACTTCTTTCACTTTTACCTTAGGGAAGCGACGGAAAAGGAGAAAAAGTTATATAAAAGTAAGAGATAAAAGTAATATTATAGAAAAATGAAAGCGTGAGGTCAACTCAAACGAAGATTCAGATTGTAGGAAGATGAAATTATCAAAAGAGAAGAGGGTAAGGGATGTAATGACGCGGGGTGTCATTACTGTACCATTTGATGCACCAGTAAGTGAAATTGCAAAACTCCTAGTAAAAGAGGACATCTCGGGCATCGCGGTAACAGCGCCAGACGGCGAGGCAGTAGGAGTTATATCCGAGATTGATATCATTAAATTCTTTGACCATGATTGGAACAAATTAACAGCAGAGGATGTTATGTCTTCCTTTGTGAGGGCAATAGACCCGGAAACTACGCTAAAGAAAGCTGCGGATATCATGCGCGACTTGAACATCCACAGATTATTGATCCTTTCTTTAAGCCCTGCTCCTGGTGTCCCCATAGGGATATTAACCGCAAGTGACATCCTGAGAGCAAGTGTCAAATAACACTTTTTCTTTTTCACAAAAAGAAAACCTGTGCTAAAACTTTTTAGAAAAAAGTTTTATCAGAAAATATAAGTTTCTTTGATCAAACTTTCTTTGTGAAAGAAAGTTTGTTTTAGAAATAGAATTCTCTTACATACTCCGGCTTCCTTGTCAATAAGTCCCGAATACTTACAATACCTATGAGCATACCCTTTTCGACCACCGGCAGTCTTTTTATGCGCTTCCTCGCTGCGAGTTTGCACGCTTCGTCCACAGATGTCTCCGGCTCGATGGTGACCAAAGGGAAAGCCATTATCTCTTTTGCCTTCACTTCACTTGCTCTTCTATCCTTCAATAAGACTTTCAATGCGATGTCGCGCTCCGTAATAATCCCTGCGGGTTTACCTTTCGAGGTTATCACTACACTCCCTATACCCAACTCGTCCATATCTGCCGCTATTTTAGTGACCAGCGTGTCCTCATCCTCTGCGATGATGGGTCTGCTCATTATATCTCTTACTTTCATCTTTCCTTTTTCACCTCTTTTCTTTTTCCCTATATCATGTGCATATCAAATTAAATATCGAAATATTTATAAAATATGATTTACAAATAAGAGATGAGAGGAAATGGGGAGTAAATTCATTGCTGCGTTGAGATGTTTTATTAAACGCCCTGCGGATACGATGAGGCTTATGCTGAGTTTAAACCCTCCTTATGACTCAAAAGCAGTGGAAGCGGTAAAGGCGCATTGCCCGGGGATAGAAGTGGAAAGAGTAGGTTTTTATGCGGGACTTTTTCTTGCGCTCGTTTTCCTTGCACTCTGCGTGCTGGCATACATACTGTCGCTGCTCTATGGCATGAGCGGTATTTAGATTAGAAGTAGAACTCTCTTATGCACTCTGGCTTCGTGCTCAACACGTCTCGAATGCTAACAATCCCCCTGAGCACCCCTTTTTCAACCACCAAAAGTCTTTTTATGCGCTTCCTCGCGGCGAGTTTGCACGCTTCGTCTACCGATGCTCCAGGCTCGATGGTGACCAAAGGGAACGCCATTATTTCTTTTGCTTTTACTTCGCTTGCCCTCCTATCCTGTAATAGAACTTTTAGTGCTATGTCACGCTCAGTGATAATTCCCTCAGGTCTCCCTCTGGAGGTTATCACTACACACTCTGCTCCCAGCTCCATATCCGTCGCTATTTTAGT
>JAPDIG010000010.1:17721-31299 GCA_025966525.1 Candidatus Methanophagales archaeon
TTAGTAACCAAAACCTCTTCATCTTCTGCGATGATTGGATGTGTCATTATATCCTTGACTTTCATCAAATCAATTCGCTTATGTGGATAGTCCGTGCCCTCCAGGGGTTCTATCCCCTCTCTCACATACAGCGTGAGTTCCTGAAAAGAAGTCATTCGTTTATGCCCGGGTTCCGAAAAGTCCTCATCTGCCGTCAGATCAAAATCAAGTTTATATCTTCCTGCATGGGGCGGTATGAACTCCAATATTGCCACCTCGCCCTTGTGAGTTGCAGTGTATCTTCCCAAAAACCGCTGACCTGCATAAGCCGTCTTGAACAGTGAAGCGAACTCCATAAATGACCTCTCCTCGCTGAACAAAACCTCCCCCATGTGATCAGCAATTGACAACCTGTAGGGGTTGAATTGAAGCCCGATGGAGGGTTCATATTCGTACCACTTAACCGTTTCACTAAACCTGAAAACGAGCCCTATTCTGCACCATTTCTGTAAGGTTTTTATTTTAAAAGAGCCTGATATTCTTATCCTCCCGTTTTTTTTATCGCCTTCAAACCTCGCTACTTCTTTTTCTAAAGATGTTTTTCTCCGCCAGTCCATAGTTTTTCCTATCTCTTATACGGTTAGTAATAACTGCTTCTATTTAAGACACAGATTTCCGCATGGGTACGGTATAATCCTCATACGCCTTCACCAGATGCTTCGCTAATAGTACTATTGCGCAATAAAAAAGCACTAACATGACATACCTTACATCCTTAAAGACCATGTCCAGCGGCTGCGGCACGTACGTCTCCATTACCTCCCCCATAATTATGCTTATCTGTTCATACCATCTCAGCCCATAGTAAAAAACGGCATAAACGTTTACGGCGCATAGACCAAGTGCTGCATGCTGGATGACTCGTGTCAAATCGGGCTTGTGCTTCACTTTCACGCTCAATGCACAGAGGTATCCGAAGATGGACCACCCCCATACGATAAGCGAAATACCTGAGACCGTGCTTTCCCAGAAGACAACCCCGTTGTCCGCGCGTATAACTACTCGCCATAAAATCGCCGCTGCTATTACCACCACCAATGTTCGTTCATGCGTCATCACGAAGAAAATGGCTTCTTTTATATCCCTCTCTCTCGCGTGTTTCTTCGGTCTCTCTTTTATTAGCAGTCGGTAGTTTTCTTTCATCCCTCGTAGATACCGCATCGCAGCAATTGCTATGCAATAATACACTATAAAGATGACATATCTCAAGTCTCGGTAGATGTAATCCTGCGAAACGGAAATTTCTACAAGCGGTAATTCAAAGCCCCTTATTCCACAATAAATCGCAACATAGATGTTTATAACGAGCACGCTAACGGCAATGCTGCGATAAATCATGTTCGTGACAGGCCAGTCCGTCAGTTTCAGGCTCTTGTAGTACATATATCCAAAGAGGAGCCAGCCAATTATGCTAAGCGAGATACAAGAGAAGGCACTTTCCCAGAAGGTTATTTTTTCATCATAGCTTACGACCGCCCGCCATAAGAGCGCTATACCTGCTATTACTATTAATACCCGTTCGTCGGTTATTACCCGGAATAGAAATTCTCTTTTGTTCATTTCAAAATTTCAATAAACCTTCGCACCCCTTCTGGGTTATAAAGCGCACAGGCACAATTTAGAAAATAAAAAAGCTTTATATTTGACCTTGTAAAATCTCTTACAGCCCCTATCGATATTAAACTACTCCTTATACGTCTCCTCTCCTTTTTTAATCAGATATTCACACTCCTCTGATGCCCTCTCTAAATATTTTGATAACACTATTGACGTGCAAAAAAATATCGCCAGCACAAAATATCTTATATCGCGGAGCACAAAATCCAGTGGCACCAGCGCTTCTTCCGCGGCTGCCATGTATATTATCCTATACCACTTCATCCCGTAATAAACGAGAACATAGAAATTTACCGCAAATAAAGCAAAGGCAATTCCCTGATAAATCTTCGCAACACTTGGTCTGGTTGTCCTTACGGCTAATGAACTTATGTAGCCGAAAAGAACCCAGCCCAGTATGAAAAGACCCATACCAGAGACCATACTCTCCCAGGGAAGTATCTGTTTGTCGAAGCTTATGATTGCGCGCCATAAAAATACCAGGCCTATTATCACTATTACCGTCCGTTCATCCGTTATTATCCTGAACATTGGCTCTGCTGTACTCGCTTTTCGCATCCCGGGCATTTCTTCGGTTACCAGCATATAATTATCGTGCATCTTTCTTAGATACCCTGTTGCCCATATTATTCCACAGTACGCAAGCACCAGTACTGCGAATCTCAGATCTCTGAGAAGATAATCCGTAGGCGTAAAGACTTCAGGTTTAGTCGTTAGTTCATACCACCTCATCACATAGTAAACAAGAACGTAAACGTTTAAAGCGCTTACGCTAACGGCAAGTCCCTGCGCTACCTTGTTCGAGATTATCCACCCCGTCTCTCTCTTAGAGAGCGAATAGAGGGAACCGAAGATAAACCAGCCCAGTATAATAAGAAACACACCTGAGCCGATACTTTCCGAAAGCGATATCTTTTTGTCAAGACTGATGAGCGCTCGCCCTAAAATCGCCGCCGCTGCGATCACAGCTAAAATTCGCCAATCTATTATCCCCTTCCCGGAAGATTTTTTTATGCCCATATTTATCAATATCTCATCCTTTCACTTTACTTTACATATCTTAAATATATAAATATCTTTCGATTTTTATTTTATTCCGACAGAATTAATCAAAATCTTATACTCATTTTTTAAACATAAGAAGATAAAGCACTATCATTAATACAGAGGATAGGAGGAATAAGGGGGGGATGATAAAAGGATTGAATTATAAATTTCTTATATTGCTTTCCACGGTATTGGCATGCACCATCTTAGCTTTTTTTGTCGGCTTTATCAAGAACGAAACAATCGTCTATACACATTTTTTCTATGTCCCTATTCTTTTAGCTGGGGTGTGGTATCGTAAGAAAGCCGTTTTCATCGCTCTTTTTCTCTGCTTCGTCTACATTCTTGTAACGCTTTTCTCTCCTCACGCTGAGCTTTATGTACATATCTTTGAACGAAGTGCTATTTTTGTAGCAGTAGCGTATGTTATCGGGCTCGTGAGCGAGAAACGAGCAAAAGGAGAGGAGAAGTTAAAGGAAACAAAAGAATATCTGGATAATATTATTACGAGTTCTGCGGATGCGATTGTTGTCGTGGATATGGATGGGATAGTGCGTTCCTGGAACAGAGCAGCGGAAGACTACATGGGTTATTCGGCAAAGGAGGTAATAGGAACCAGCAACAAAAATTTCTTTGCTGACCCGGGAGAAGCAGAGAAAATAATGAGAATAGTGCAGAGGGAGGGGGAACTCAAGAATTATAGAACAACCGTGTTAAATAAGGATAAAAAGCCGGTACACATCAGCATGTCCGCGGCATTGTTAAAAGACAGAAATGGCGTACCGGTAGGCACTGTTCGTGTGAGTAGAGATATAACAAAAGAAGTGGAGTTGGAAGAGAAAATAAAGGAGGAGCGAGACAACCTGAATCAGATACTTGAGAGCATGGATGACGGTGTGTATATTGTATCAAAAGACTATAAAGTGGAGTTTATGAACAAGGTTTTGATTGATGCATTAGGCTACCATGTCGGCGATATCTGCTATAAAGCATTTCATAATAGGGATGAGCCATGCCCGCGTTGCAAAAATACAGAGGTAATGAAAGGAAAGACAGTGAGGTGGGAATGGTATTCTCGCAGGAATAACAAGACCTATGACCTCTTTGAGACACCTATGAGGAATATTAATGGCACAATATCAAAATTAACAATATTTAGAGATATAAGTGATCGAAAGCGAATGGAGGATGATTTAAAGGATGCTGAGGAACGGTACCGGGTGATTTTCGAGCATGCACTCACCGCTTTATGTGTTATTGAAGATGGAGAAGTGGTATCAGTGGCAAACAAAGAATTTGAAACTCTAAGCGGATATTCAAGGGAAGAAATAAAGGGTAAGAAGTGGATTGACTTCATTGCAGACCAAGACAGGGATAGGGTTCAGAATTATTGCGTGGAAAGAAGAAAAGGAGAAGCGCCGGCATGCTGTGAATTCAAGTTTGTTAGTAGCAATGGAGAAATAAAGCATGTGAATGCCTGGATAGAGCCAATCCCTGGAGCAGATAGTTGCATCGCGAGCTTGCTTGATGTTACAGAGCTGAAAAGGAAAGAGGATGAGTTGCGTGAGACCTGCGAAAAACTCGCAGAGCTGGATAAGATGAAGCGGGACTTCCTTAACGTAGCGTATCATGAGATGCGGTCCCCTCTTGCTCCTATTGTAGGGTATGCAAGTATGTTAGAGCGCTGTGAACTCCCGGACAAAGGGAAGAAGTATCTATATAATATAGAGCACTCAGCAAGAGAACTAGAGAAGCTAATTAATCGGATGTTAGAGCTTGCACGCATTGACGGTAAGAAAATAGAGCTGAGTTTGGAAGGGGTGTATATTCCTGAAGTCGTAGCGGAGGTGGTTAAGGACATTGAACCTGAGGCAAGGGAGAAGAAACAAGTTATCTCTATGGCAGTCCAGGAGGTAGAGATTCAAGCGGATAGGCAGAAGATAGTTGCTATTTTCTCCAATTTGATTTCCAATGCAATTAAATATACTCCGGAAGGAGGAAAAATAGACATCGTGGTTGAGGACAGGGGCGAGGATATACGTGCTTATGTTGCAGATACAGGGATTGGCATTACCGAGGAACATCTGCCAAAGATTTTTGAGCGCTTTTATATGGTTGATACCTCCTTGACAAGAAAGTCAGGGAGTCTTGGGCTGGGGTTATCCATAGTTAAGGAGTATGTAAAATTGCACGGTGGGAAAGTATGGGCTACAAGTGAAATTGGAAAGGGCTCAAAATTCTTCTTTATAATGCCAAAAAGACAATAAAAAACCTTTCTTTAAACCTTTTAAGAAAAGGTTTATCAAAAATGCTTCGCTAAAAGAAGGCTTTACCAAAGAAACATTATACATTATAAGCAATAAAAAGGGGGTGTAATATGGAGGAGAAGAAGAGGATATTGATTGTGGAAGATGCTGCATACATGCGTGATATGCTGGTTGAGATGCTGGAGCAGGAAGAAGGAAGCTATGAAGTGGTGGGCTTTGCGGTCAATGGGAAGGAAGCGGTGGAGAAATATAAAGAATTGAAGCCAGACATCGTCACCATGGACTTGGTTATGGAGGTGATGGATGGAATTCAGGCGATAAGAGGGATAAAGAAATATGACCCAAATGCTTTGATTATTGCAATCAGCGCATTGGGCACACCGGAGTATAAGGATGCAGCGCTGGATGCGGGTGCTGATGAATACCTGTGGAAACCTTTCACCATAAACAATCTATTTGAAGCGCTCGAAAGACTGCTGAGGAAGAGAGAGGGATGAGCGAGGAAGTGCCACTTGAAGAGATTTTGCGTTCCCTCAGAAGAAGCCGCGTAAGGACTGAAATCGTAATGTATTTGTATAAAATCTATCCCCGGGCTTCGTATCCCGCGGAGATTTCGAGGAATACCGGGATAGACCCCACAAATATCCTGGGTGGATTGAGAGGGATGGGCAGCAGGTTCGATGCGGCGAATTCTCTGCTCACACAAGGAGTTGTAGAGAAGGTAGAGCGTGAAAAAGCGACATACTATCGGCTTTCAGAGCGTGGTAAATCGTTGATAGAGAGCATACAAAAGACTTAGTGGCTAATTTCAAATCAATTAAGAATTACGAATTAACTTATAGTTTTTTAATTACACCTCAAAAATGAGATGATGATATCTCCTTTCTCCTTTTTATTTCTATACCCCCTCAGCATTTTCCCATTCCAATTATAGATTTTATAAACAAAAAGGAGAAGCATCCCCTTCTCTAATTCTTTAACGCTAAATATCCACTCTGAGTTATTACGCATCCAATAGCGATTATCATTTTCGCTATCGCTTACTGTTGGAGTTTTATCTACTTCTTCCCCTTTTGAATCGCTTAGGGTTATCGCTTCTTCGCTGTTATCCAGCCACTGGTAAGGCGGGGAATAAACATAATAAGCGAAGGGATAAAGGGTGGTGCCTTCGGGGATGGTTTCCCTTTCGCTATCCGCAGTTTCTAAAGTCCATTCGCCTACTCATCTTAATAGCTTTAGAGCATACCAAGTTCAATGGAAAAATGCTTTACGTGGATCTTTTGAAAAAAAAAAGAGCGTTGCCATATGGCTGCTGGCGTTTTCTTCTTTTTTAGATTTGGTTTTATAATTATTGGTTTACGTGGAGGAAAGGAGGAAGATTAGACAAAATTTAAGTTTATCTTCGGAATCACCGTTATCATCATCTTGGTTTTTTATGACATCATCGAAAAAAAACGAAAGCTTTTATATACCCACATACATATCAGTATATGTAGGCACATGTGTATGTGCGGAGCGGGGGAGAAAAAAGGGGATAAAAATAGGAGGGAAGAAAAGAGAAGATGGAAATAGGAATAAATGGGATTTTAGGCTCGTGGAGCTGTTTTGGTAGGAACCCGGGGCTTGCCACTCGGGTAATGTTAGATGAGGCAGGGGCGACGGTGACGCAAACTAATCTAGTGCGCCATGTACTGGAATTAGAGAAGAACGGTTATTTAGAGGATACCAGAACGTTAGCGATGTGGACTGCGGTGTTGTATTCGATAGCGTTTGGCGCTGCGTACGCGTTTATATCTATGACGTACGGCGTGCTGTGGTTTTAGGGGGGATAACAAAATGTTTGATAGAGGTAAAAAAGCGTATCTTGAGGATGTATCTCGATTTCTTAGAAGGAGCAGAGTGAGAAGTGAGATTTTGATGTATCTATACAACAAATATCCAGAGGCTTCATATCCTGCGGAGATTGCCAAAGACACGGGAATAGACCCAAAAAATGTCTTTAAAGGACTGAGAGGGACGGGCAGGTTCGATGCGTCAAATTCTCTGCTCAAACAAGGTGTTGTGGAGGAGATAGAGCGTGGAAATGAGGTATACTATCGGCTCTCAGAACGTGGAAAATCCTTGATAGAGAGCATGCAAAGGACTTAGACTACTGATGGATATGGGAATAAAAATGGAACAGAAGCATTTATTTGGTATCCTTTATGTTTGCCTTGTGATGAGCATTCTTGCTGGTGTGCTCGTTCATTTATTCATACCGTCCCACGCTGCCTTCTTATGGCAGGAAATTCCGGGATTCAGTGCAATATATGGATTTATTGGCTGCATTCTGATTATCATTGTGTCAAAGGCATTGGGACATTACTGGCTTCAGAAGGAGGAGGATTATTATGAGAAGCATTAGAAAAGCCTTGGAGGTGAGAAGAAATGATTGAGTGGTTGCATCCGGGACTTATATTTATCTTAGGCGCTCTTCTAATACCGGTCTTAAAAGGGAAATGGAAACAGATATATCTGCTTCTGTTGCCGATAGTGGCGCTTATAGACCTTCTGTATATGAGCAAGGGAGTATTCTGGCGTCTTCCTCTTCTGGAATATGAACTCGTATTTGGCAGAGTTGACCAATTGAGTTTGGTTTTCGGGTATGTATTTGTTATTGCCTCTTTTTGCATGACGCTTTATGCACTGCATGTAAAAGAGGACGGACAGCATGTAGCTGCCTTCCTCTACGTTGGGAGCACACTGGGAGTGGTTTTCGCTGGTGACCTTTTTACTTTATACCTGTTTTGGGAAGTGATGGCATTTTCTTCGCTTTTCCTTATCTGGTATCGCAAGACAAAGGCATCTTCTGAAGCGGGATTCCGATATATCATGGTGCATATTTTTGGTGGTATATGTTTATTAGCAGGCATTATTTTACATCTGCAAAACACAGGGTCCATTGCTTTTGACTCTTTTAATTGGGGGACGGGTTGGGGTTACCTGTCCTCTTACTTCATACTCGTTGGGTTTCTTATAAATGCTGCGGTTCCTCCGTTGCATGCCTGGTTGTCAGATGCATACCCGGAAGCCACGGTTACTGGAGCAGTATTTTTGACTGCTTTCACGACAAAAAGTGCGATATACGTGCTAATAAGGGGTTTTCCGGGCGTGGAGCTCCTGATATGGCTGGGTGCGATAATGGCAGTGTATGGTGTTATCTACGCAGTGCTTGCGACTGATGCGAGAAGACTTCTTGCATATTCCATCATCAGCCAGGGAGGGTACATGGTAGCGGGTGTTGGAATAGGAACCTGGATGGCAATAAATGGCTCAATTGCCCATGCTTTAAGCTGCATTCTTTATATGGCGTTGCTATTCATGGGTGCTGGTGCAGTGCTGGAGATGACTGGGAGGAGCAAGTTCACCGAATTAGGTGGTCTCTACAAATATATGCCTCTCACTTTCTGGCTTTACATGATTGGTGCTTTCTCCATATCGGGTTTTCCGCTATTCAGCGGGTTCGTAAGTAAGACGATGGTTATCGGATCCGCAGCCATAGTACATCAGCCTATTGTATGGTTGTTGCTCGAAGGAGCTGCAATAGGAACATTCCTCGTCGCAGGTCTAAAACTACCATACCTTACCTGGTTCGCAAGGAAGGAGAAGGGGCCAGTTGTAGAAGTGAAAGCGAAAGAGCCGCCCAAGAATATGCTCGCAGCGATGGGTGTTACTGCATTTCTGTGCATATTTATCGGTGTGTACCCGCAAGCCCTCTACGGGATACTTCCTTATGCAGTTGATTATGCACCCTACGCAGCGGGTCATGTGGTGGCAATGAGCCAGCTCCTCTTATTTACGTTTGTGGCATTCTGGTTACTACGGGGGATGCTTCACGGTACACCGACGATTACGCTTGATACCGATTGGTTCTATCGAATAGCAGGGAAGAGGTTTATATGGTTCTGTGAGAAGCCGCTGCTGGATTTTGCTGATTCTATTGATAGAGTCCTGAAGGACCTTGCGAATTCCTTCGCCTGGTTCAGCAGAAACCCAACGGCAGCGTCAAGAATAATGCTGCTCACGATAGGTGCGGTGGTAGCGAGACCTTTCAATCCCGCATATATGCGCTATGAGCGGGACCTGGAAGAACTCAGGGGGATGTATCCGGGAGAAACGGTGCACCGCGTGGCGATAGGAACAGGGGTACTACTGGTACTCATGTTTTTCACGCTCTATTTGATCATTTATCTGACGCACGGGGTGCTGTGGGTGTAATCGGAGCGGAGCGGAGTCAACAGGCAAGTAGGAATAGTCAATAATCAATAGGAAATAGGGAATAGGATTGGGGGTCTCCTCCAATCTTCAACATTTTTTACTCATGTGTGATCTCACTTTTTCACCTCTTATCCTTTTCTTCTTCTATTCCAAAGGATAGAATTTACTTACACACGTTGGGTTTCTCGTCAATATATTTCTCACACTTATAATGCCCACGAGCTTATCATCTTCAATCACCGGTAGCCTTCTTATGCTCTTCTCTGCCAGGAGTTCACATGCCTTCTCAATGGATGCATCAGGCTCGATAGTGGTCAAAGGAGAGGACATTATCTCTTTTGCCCTGATTTCACTCGGTCTTCTATTCTTCATTATAACTTTTGTCGCTATATCACGGTCAGTGATTATCCCTATGGGTTTACCTTCCTTTGTTATAACCACGCTCCCTATTCCTGACACTTCCATGTCTGTGGATATTTTAGTGACTGGCGTCTCTTCATCCTCGGTAACGACTTGCGGTGTCATTACATCCCTAACCTCTAATGCCTCCAGTGCCATTTTCTTCTTTCGCCTCTTTTTCCTAATATAAAATAAAAAAGGGTTAAGTTTTATATATTTAATGATGCTATCAGTAGAAGTATGAGCGTGGGTGTGAAATCGAGATGAATAGAAAAGTACTGAGAGGACTGCTGATAATAATCGCATCTGTGGTATTAGTAGTATCCGCGATGTTCGTATTTGTGATACATTCTGAACATTCAGAGCTTTTCACAGGCGTTCTATACGGGACAATAGGAGTTCTTTTTTTCGTGGTTATGGCTAAGATACTGTCCCTGATACAAAAAGAGGGTAAGCAAGATGATTGATATAAGTAGCATACCAAATATACCGCCGGCTCTTATTTACTTTGCAGGGGCTGCGTTAATACCTCTGTTCGGGAAGGGCAGAGTGAGGAAGATTTATCTCATTATCTTAGCTGCTCTTGGGTTGATTGGTGTGGCAGTGCTAAAATCCCCGGCACCCGGGGGATGGGAATTTTCTGTTTCTGGATTTGAGCTGATATTCCTGTATGTTGACCGGTTGAGCCTTATAATGGGCTATATATTTGCCATAATCGGCGCTGCTGCGATAGTATATTCATTAGGCGTGGTAAAAGAGAATGGCGAGTTTGTATGTGGATTGGTCTATTTAGGAAGTGCGCTGGGAGCGGTATTTGCCGGGGATCTCTTCACTCTATACATCTTTTGGGAGATAATGGCGTTTTCCTCACTCGGTCTGATATGGTACAGCCGGACAGAACGTGCGACGAATGCGGGGATGCGATATATTCTGTTTCATCTGTTTGGCGGGTGTGCTCTTCTCGCCGGGATAATCATAAATTACATGAGTACAGGCGCTATCTCGATGGTACCTGGAGAATCGGGTATAGGACACTTCTTTGTGGAATCGGGCATAGGATACTTCCTTCTGCTTATAGGAATAGGAGTGAACACGGCATTTATACCACTCCATACATGGCTTCCGGATGCATATCCAAAGGCAACGATCGCGGGTGCCGTATTCATGTGTGTATTTACGACCAAGACAGGCGTATATGCACTTGCAAGGACTTTTCCGGGTGCAGAACTTTCACTATTCGGTAATGGAATCCCATTTGTAGCATACATAGGCGGTGTGATGTGTCTCTATGGTGTTATATTCGCACTGCTGCAGAATGATGTGAGAAAACTTCTGTCTTATCATATTATATCCCAGGTTGGCTACATGGTAGCAGGGGTAGGAATAGGCACGTATATAGGGATAAACGGAGGAATTGCACACGTTTTCAATCATATCTTATATAAGGCACTGCTGTTCATGTGTATGGGTTCAGTGATCTATGCGACGGGAAGGAACAACCTTACAGAACTTGGAGGACTGGCGAAGAAGATGCCGGTGACAATGATAACGTGCGTGATAGCGGCGCTCTCTATTTCTGGTGTTGTAGGATTTAATGGATACGTAAGTAAAGGAATGGTAATTCACGCAGCGGAACTGTCACACATGCATATTCTTACACTTGCGTTGATGTTGGGTTCGGTAGGCACGTTCCTGTCTTTCTTAAAGCTTACGTATTTCACCTTTTTCAGAAGAAATGATGAAATAGAAGCGAGAGAGGCGCCGTTATTTATGCTCATTCCGATGAGCGTTACCGCTTTCCTTTGCGTTGCTTTTGGCGTGTATCCGAAGATGCTCTATGAAATTCTCCCTTATAGAGAGGTAGCATTACAGTATCATGCATTCGCAGTTGGGCATACATTAAGCACGTTAGAATTATTGGCGATGACCGCATTTATGTTCTTCTCGCTTAGAATTTTGATTATGCCACATGATAGGATAACGTATGATATAGATTATCTGTATAGAAAGGCAGGCAGAGGATTTATATGGTTCTGCGAGCATCCATTAGCGCGTTTTGCGGTTGGAGTGGAGAGGGTAGTATTGAGAATTGCGGATTATTTCGTCATGTTCGGCAAGAATCCGCTGCGAGGAACAAGAGTGATGATAGATACAGTGGGAGTAGCGCTGTTGAAACCTGTTATTTTCGTTTTCAACCTGGTAATACAGCCAGTATATAAGTATTACGAACGAGATCTAGAGGCGGTGAAGATGCGCCCAGTGGAAGAAATGGGAAAAATGAGTATAGGGACTGGGCTGCTGCTGATTCTTCTCTTTTTCGCTTTATATTTGATTGCTATGCTTCTACACGGCTGGCTGGCTTAGTATTCTGACGTTAAATCTTTCTCTGATGTAACACGCATCTCGCCGGTCTTTAAGCGAGTTTTGTTGCCTCAAGTCTAACTGTGGCTTTTCCTCTTCTTTCTACCTTCTATATTATAGCCTCACAAACAGGTTGCACCATGCTTTATTTTTAAAATAAGCGGTGATATTATGCACACCTCTATCAATGTTTCAGCAGTGTCAATATTCATTATCTTTCCTGCAGCACTTTCACCCTCAGTTTTGCGAAATCCTCTTTTATATCCACCTGGAAGCCCATCCCGGCGAATATCTCTTCAAGTTCGGTTTTAACGAATTGCTTTGGCACGTCAGAACCTAAAACGAGCGTGAACTCGTTTTTAGATATTTTGTTTAATTTAAAGAAATTGCACGTTTCAAGTCGTTTTAGAATATATTCCGCACGATAAAATTTGTGTTTGAACTGCTCTGCATGCGCCTGGCACACTTCTCTATGCAAGTCCCAGAACCGTTCCTTATCGGGATGCGATTCGACAAAGCTTAGAAATAAGAGCCAGTGGTCAATGTCCAGGATGATGTGTTCACCAGCCGAAAGCATCTCAGCATGCGTGTAAACCTTCTTATCCTCAATGGACTCAAACAGCATTTTATGTTTGCTGTAAAATTTCAGTGCTTCTCGCATTAACTCGCTTTGCGATATTCCCAAATCCTCCCTCATCTTTTTGAACACCTCAAAGGTGTCTTCATCCATAGCTATCGTGATTCTTTCCGGCGCTTTCATAACACTTTTTCTTTTTCACAAAAAGAAAACCTGTACTAAAAGAAAAACTTTATGAATGTTTCTATTCAATGTTTTTACTAAGCCCTTACAGGGCTTGCGGGGTCGTGGGGCAGAGCCCACATAGGTAACTGTTTTCATATTTCTTGTGAATCTTTGTGCTACTTTCTCAAATAGTCTAATAAGGGGTGTTTAAGCAATGTTAGTGCAGGGGTAGATAGACAAAATGAGACAAATAGCAATCTATGGAAAAGGCGGGATTGGCAAGTCCACGACAACACAGAACCTGACCGCGGCACTTTCTACGATGGACAAGCGTATCATGCAGATTGGTTGCGACCCAAAAGCGGATTCTACGAGGATGCTTATGGGCGGTAAGAGACAGCCGACGGTGCTTGATACCCTACGGGAAGTGGGCACAGAGAACGTGACACTTGAAGAAGTCGTGCACACAGGATTTGGCGGTATAAAGTGCGTGGAAGCAGGTGGTCCCGAGCCGGGCGTTGGCTGCGCGGGACGAGGAGTGATCACGGCGATAAATCTGTTAGAGGAGCTTGGAGCATACACAGACGATTTAGACTTCGTGTTCTATGACGTGCTTGGGGATGTGGTCTGCGGGGGCTTTGCGATGCCGATGCGGGAAGGAAAGGCGCGCGAGATATATATTGTAGCTTCTGGCGAGATGATGGCGCTGTATGCTGCGAACAACATCTGTAAGGGTATAGTCAGATTTGCAAAGCAGAGCGGTATTCGGCTCGGAGGTATAATCTGCAACAGCCGAAAGGTGGACAATGAACTTGAACTCCTAACAGCGTTTTCAGAGCGCATCGGAAG
>JAPDIG010000011.1 GCA_025966525.1 Candidatus Methanophagales archaeon
AAAATCTACAAGCTCGCTGTTCTCGTGCCATATCCTTATGTGGATAAACCCTCCGCGCTCGTCAAGCCCCATTATCTCTCTTACAAAAGTAGGAAAATCCGGAGGTATGGTTCTATTTTCCCTTATAAGGTAATCCAGATAATCCTTGAGTAAAATCAACCTGCCCTCTTTTCCCTTCTCTTTTAATTTTATCTTTAGCTTTTTATGAAATACACTTTCCTCTTTGTTAAGGTCGACTTCTTCCTCACTCAATTTAACCACCGATTTCCTTCCCCCTCTCCTTTTCTATTTTGTCCAATGCAGCCCTCACCTCAGGCAGCAGCTCATATTCAAATTCCAACTGGTGAAAACCAGGTCTGGGACCTCCTCTTCTTGTTGCTCGACAGATCCTTGGGTCGCCGATAGGAAAACCCCGTGGTTTTGAAAAAATGCCGTTCTTATCCAGCTTCCTTACCTCTTCCACTATCTCTCTTACTTTCTTCTCTTCTCCTTCCACCAGTGCACCAAAACATGTCTCTTTTACTCTAATTTCCATGCCCGACGAACTCACATCTTCGCTAATCAAGGACAAAATCTTGCTCTTCACCTGCTCTGGTGTTACCTCAGAATCAGGCGCAATCAAAATTACCCTGGTCTCAATTCCCATTTTTCTCCACCTTTCGTTCTTTCTTTTTCTTTAATAAAACTTTTTCTAAAAGTTTGTCGATGGGCTCGCGGAGATTTGAACTCCGGACCTCTCGGTTATCAGCCGAGCGCTCCAACCAGACTAAGCTACGAGCCCTTTTTTAATTTGGGAATCGCCAAATAGAGAAATCTATTGGCTGTACTATGGATACTATTAATTAATTTTTACTCATAAAACTTATTCTTTATCGTGAGCAACCAAAAAAAGATATACATAAAGGAGTATAAAATCGGCGCTGACATAATGGTAGCAGTGTGTGATACGGAGTTGATCGGGAAAAGCTTTGAAGATAGAGGACTTTTCCTCAAGATTACTGAAAGTTTTTATAAAGGTGAAGAAGCAACCGAAAGAGAAGTGGTGACTTTCTTAAAACACGCAACCATTGCGAATTTGGTGGGTAAAAGAGCAATAAAGTGCGCTCTGGACAACGATTTTATCGAAGAAGCCAATGTGATTTTCGTGGCTGGCGTGCCTCATGCGCAGATAGTGAAAATCTAAAAAATTTCTCCGAGCTTCTATTCGCTCTTTTCTTCCTTCATCACGGATAGAAAACGTTTTGTTACTGCATCTTCTGCAAGTTGCATGAGTGTATCTTTATCCTTTATACCTTTGAAAATGCCGAGGGGTAACTGCGCCGCAGCCATCGTAGCGTGTCCACCCGCGGAGCCTATTTCTCCAAATGCTCGGACAAACGCATCGCCTATATTCACCCTTATGTCCTTACTCCTCCCTGAAACGCATATCATATCCTCGCACAGCCCTATCACAATAGCAGTTGTGATCCCTTCCAAGTTAAGCAAATAATCCGCAGCTTGTGGGATCGCATCTCGGTTCGCCACTGCTCCCACACTTGTTATCAAATAACTCCCCTTTATCTTTTTGTGCTGTATCGCGCCACCTACTACGTTTAGCATTTCTGTTGACATAGGCGGCGTTTCTATTTGCTCTAAAAGGTCTTTATCCGCCTTTTCGTGCAGGAAAGCAGCGGCGTAAAAATCCGATGGGTGCGTCTCACGCTTAAAACTACTCGTATCTGTTCTTATTCCTTGCAAAAGAGCGGTTGCTAACACTGTATCCACCGGTATATCCAGTTCTTGCAGATACCTCGTCATTATCGTTGAAGTTGCACCGTTATCTGTTCGAACGTCAAAAAAATCTGCATACACTTTTTCCTTGTTATTCGCCGCATGGTGGTCTATGATGATGTCCACATTACCCTCCGGTGGCGGAGGCAGGGGGTTGTTTGCACCCGGAACGGTAGCATCTATAAGCGCCAACTTATCATATTCCTTTAATTCATCCTTACGTTCTATTCTCCTCATCTCTATCCCTAAGATATTTACAAAAGCGCGATTTATATGATGCCCTATTTCTCCTCGATACAATATATCCGCTGATACATTCACGTGCCTTGCGATCTCCTTTAGTGCAAGAGCAGAAGCGATTGCATCAGAATCCGGGCTATCGTGGACAATAATTCCCAATTTCCCTTTTCCCTTCCCTTTCTCCTTTATCTCTTCTATTATCGCAGCCAATTCTTTCGCTTTCCTTCGAGCTTCTACTTTCTCCAGGGACTCTATCGCCGCTCTTGCCGTTATATCACGGATGGACAAAGCCACATCAACACCTAACTCCTTTAAATCATCTTTATCTTCTGGTTCGATCGCTCGCACTACCAAACGAGTCTGAGGTAACATCCCTTTTACATTTTCCACCGCTTTTTTGTTCACTTCGCTGTTGTTGCTCAAAATAAAAATTGCTCCTGGCTCACCTTCTCTTGTTACCTTAGCCATCACCGCGGGATCGCTTATGTCACCGACGAAAGCAATGAAATCCTCCTCCTTCAGCAGTTCCACTTTCTTCTCGTCTCTATCCACTATCACAACATCAAATCCCCGCGCTTTCAACTCTTTTGCCACCGCATAGCCTACTCTTCCGCAGCCAAAAATGGCATGCCGTAGCTTACCTTTCCCTTTCCGCACATGCTCTGTTTCACTTTCTTCTGCGCTCATCTGTTCTATTTTTATGCATTGTAATGAGATTTGTTTCTTAAACTTTTCTCTTTTAAAAGATTTTTTCTTCAATATACTTTTTCCTTACTTACAAAGAAGAAGTATGAGGTATAGTACGTGGGAACCGATTTACGAAGAGATATTGAAAGATTTTGGGTTTGAAAGGGAAAAAGACGAGGAAGCGGCAAGGATAGCATCTGAGATACTGAAAAGCAAAGGTAATAAAGGAGAGGACGTGAAAAGGGCGATAGAGAGTCTAATAAAAGGGAAAGAAGCGATAATATGTGGCAATGCACCCTGTTTGGAGAAAGATATAAGAGAGAAAAAGCTTGATGCTGATACCTTCCCTTTTTCTCGTGATTTTGTGATAATAGCCGCAGATGGGGCTACTTCTGTTCTTCTACGCAATGCTATAATACCTGACATCGTAGTTACCGACCTCGATGGGAACGTTGCGGATATAATATATGCGAACAGACTTGGCGCGATAATTGTTGCACATGCGCATGGGGACAACATAGAGAAGCTGAAAAAGGTATTGCCCGCGTTAAACGAGAACATGATATGCACAACGCAAAGCAAGCCTTTGGAGCAGAGCCCGAGCTCTACCGTTTACAACTTCGGGGGTTTCACTGATGGCGATAGATGTGTGTTTCTGGCTAAGGAATTTGGTGCGAAAAGGATAGAGCTTTTAGGTTTTGATTTCGAGGACAATCGTGTAAGTGGTAAAAAAAAGAAGAAGTTGAAGTGGGCGAAGCGGCTGATTGGAGATATTAATACACCGGCGTGATGCCCAAAGCCTTTGTCGCTGCATCTATCGTCACATCTATCAGCAAAGCCTGCGAAGGGTCATAGCATCGCTCCATATTTCTCATCTCCTCTGCGGTCATACCAGCACGAATAGCAACTCCCAGCTCATTTACACGTTCAGCAACACCGGCTTCTCCGACCATCTGCGCTCCTATCAACTTCTTCGTGTATGCATCGAAGATCAATTTCAGAGTGAGAGGCGTCGCTCCGGGGAAGTATCTTGCCTTTACGAGTTTCGTTGCCTTACCACTTATTGTTTTTATTCCTGCGCGGCTTGCCGCTTCGGTTGTAACACCTACCGAACCCATCAAGATACCACCGACATCCGCTACTGTTGGCCCGAAACAATATTCGCAGGGGGAATATAAGCCGGGTTGCCCACTAATATCGCTGAGAATGTTATCAGCTATGACCGTTGCTTGAGTGACCGCAGTAGATGCAAGTTGATTCAGTCTTGGACGATGCGTGATACCATCTACAACTTCTGTACAGTCACCAACCGCATATACATTGTTTATATGCCCTCTTCCTTTTTTAACGTGCATTGCTCTATCCGTAACTATTCCTCCACTTTCTCCTATATCCACACCCGCCTTCCATGCGAGGTCTATCTCAGGAATCATCCATTTGCCGATGATAACAATATCTGCTGGAATCTCCTCTTTCTCCTCTTCCCTTTCTCCTATCACCACCGATTTCACCCACCCCTCACGTCCTTTTATCGCGGTTATCTCTCTTCTATCGAGAATAAATCTTATACCCTCCTTCTCCATCCGTTCTTTAACCAGGTCGCCCATGTCAGGGTCTAAGCTGGAAGGGAGCAAAGAGGGCGGTCCGCCATGAACCGTTGTTTCCAATCCGCGCGTTGCGAAAGCGGCTGCCGCTTGCAATCCTATAATACCACGACCACGGATATAAGCGTTTTTCACTCCCTCTCTATTCAAAGCAGCTTCTATCTTTTTCGCGTCATCCTCGTTATTAAACGTGTAAACACCTTCAAGTTTCGTTTCTTTCACGAATTGTTTTCTCCCTGTCGCAATAACGAGAAAATCGTATTTTAGCACCTCACCGGTCTTAAGGACTACGTGGTTTTCTTCTAAATTTAGCTTCGTTACTTCCGTCTCAGTTCTGAAATCAACGCCCTGATCGATGAAGAACTGCGGCTTGTTTATCTCTGTTCTGTCTATCTCATACCAGCCACGCAAGGCAAAAGGCAGTCCGCAAGTGGATACCCAGCCGCTTTTCTCTCGTTTTAATACCGTGAAGTCCATCTTCTCCTCCACATCGCTCTTCCTTGCAAGTAAGTTCCTCAATACGTATATCCCCGCAATACCACCACCAACAATAACAATCTTTTTTGTCATACTTTACCTTCACCACTTTTTCCATTTCACTTTGAAAATTGAAAGCCAAAAGTATAAATAATATTCTATTCTTCACCGAAGAATCTTCTCATCGCCGGGAACATCTCCATCATCTGTTCAGACGCTACTTCTTCATAGAGATTATAAGCGATACTAACCGCGAGAAGTAGTCCTGTGCCTGATGCCTGCCCAAGCGTGCCGAACATATTTGCAAGCACGCACAACACACCCAGGATAGCACCACCCATGAGCGCTATTTTCGGTATGTATCCTTCCATCAATCGCTCTATCGTTGCAGGACTTCTGCGGTGCCCAGGGATTTGCATCCCTGAGCGATGTATTTGCGCTGCCACATCCTTTGCCCCCATTCCAGTCGTATTTATCCAGAATAGCGCGAATATCGCACCACCTATGACCATAAAGGCGAGATCAACAGCCAATCTCGTGACAACTTGCCATCCCGTATAAGGCATTGTCATAAGACTTGGGAACCAATCCCAAGGGTTATAAATAGGGTCGAGATAATACATCAAGCCTGATATTGCATTTCCATAGTCGTCATACATCCCGAAAATAGTGATTCCTCGAGTATAAAGCATCCTTCCAAAACCCTGTATGCTTGCCTGCAATGCTCTTACAAGAATCATCGGAAGCACGCTTGCATATAACAGCTTAATTGGGAACCTACCGCGCGCACCTCTTGCCATCGAATGTGCTAGCGGTATCTCTAAGCGAGTGCTTTCAAGATATACCACGAGAAAAAATACCGCAATGGTTGATATAAGCGCTATCAGGTGATTCTCGAAAAGGAAAGTTATTCCTCCCTCCAATATCTCGTATGGTGCTACTTGCCTCGCTATTTGTATCCATCTTGGTATTACACCCACTGCCCATCCTCCAACTTGAATCGGACTTATAAGACCGGTAATTACCTGTTGCGAAACGCCTGCGAGAATGAACAACGAAACTCCTGACCCTATACCCCATTTCGATACCACCTCATCCATGAAGTAAATAAGCATGCCACCGATAAAGACCTGAATGAAGAGCATGGCGGAGAGGAACTGCAGAGATACACCAAGCAGTGATGCTATTCCCGGGTCCGGCTTATAAAAGCCCACCACATAAGTCAGACTAATGAAAGCAGCAAAGACCACAACGAGCAGTTTCTGTATGTTTTGGTAAAACGCCTGATCTTTGGGGTCACTCAGGTTCAATTTTAGGATTCCTGCACCGACCAGAAGCTGCAGGACAATGGAAGCATCAACGATTGGCATGATCCCAAGAGCAGTCAGCGAGAATCTTTCACCCGCAAAGATTGCACGCCACCTGCCGAAAAGGTCCATTGATTCTGGAGATAATCCAAAGAGCGGGATATTGCCAAGGGCAAAAAAGAGAATGAGTATGCCAGCAGTCCAGGCTAACTTTGTTTTGAAATGCACGTGCCATCCCGGGCGTTCAACCATAGGGAATTTACCTAAAATAGACGTTAATGCATCTTTTAAGCCTGTCTCGTTCATCTAAGTAATATTCACACTCCACTCGCCGCTTCTACCTCTATTTTTACTTCACCACCTGCGCTTTCTATCTTCTCCTTTGCCACCCTTGAAATTTTGTTCGCTTTAAGTATCAGCTTTTTCGTCACTCGCCCCTTGCCTAATATCTTTTGTATGCCAAGTTGAGTGGCATCGAGATAAACGCCAGTACCATCCGCTTTCTCCTCTGCTTTTCCTTTCTCTATCAGTTCTCCCAGCATCGCCTCCAGCTCACCTATATTCACCGTTTTCTCGGCACTCCGAGTTCGAAGAGGCAGTTGTAATTTGTTTTTTCCCTTCCTTATGCCTTTTTTCAAAGACCACACAAAATGATGCCCGTATGCGCCTGCATTACCTGAGCCACCTTTGCTCCCTTTCCCTCTTCTCTTCTTATGTGAGCCGCCACCACAGGTTCTTGTTCCTCTTATCCTTTTTATCCTCTTCTTCATCCTTAGTCCCCTACTCTTCACAATTAATTATTCTGTCTATATACTTTACTTTTTATACTCCCTACAATAGATAGTTTTTTATGTTATAAAGCGGGGGGCTGAGAGGGATGACAAAAATAGATATAAAGGTAGAAAATGTAGTAGCAAATGCAAGGATTGCTGATAACCTGGATTTGCAATATATAGAATCGAAGTTAGAAGATGCGGTGTTCACAAAGAAGAAATTTCCTGGTTTGGTGTACCGGACGCGAGAGCCAAAATCCGCTTTCCTTATCTTCCGTTCCGGGAAAGTAGTGTGCACAGGATCAAAGACCGAGGAAGGAGTCCGGGCGGTGATGGATAAACTTAGTTCGGACCTTAGAAGCATAGGCATAGATGTGGTAGAGCATCCGGAGTTCAGGGTGCAGAATATCGTTGCTTCTGCTAATATTGGAAAGGAACTCAACTTAGGGGCTATCGTGGTGGGGTTAGAGCTTGAAGGCATGGAGTACGAACCAGAGGTTTTCCCGGGGTTAGTGTATCGAATAGACGAGCCAAAGAGTGCTATATTGATATTCAGCTCAGGAAGATTGGTTATAACTGGAGGAAAGACAGTAGAGGATTGTGAGAAGTCCGTGGATGTATTACTTAGCAAATTAAGGGACTTAGATCTAATTTAAAAGACATAAAAATGGAAGCGAAGTTTGAGCCAAAAATAGTGGCTTTTTGCTGCAACTGGTGCTCATACGCGGGAGCAGACCTCGCAGGTGTGTCACGCTATCAATATCCACCGGGGGTGCGGATAGTAAGAGTAATGTGCTCTGGAAGAGTAGAACCCGTTTTCATCTTCGACGCGTTCGAGAATGGTGCTGATGGCGTCATTGTTACGGGTTGCCATCCCGGGGAGTGCCATTACGTCTCGGGAAACCTGAAGGCAGAGCAGAGAGTAGGGAACACAAGGAAAGCGTTGGAGTATTTAGGGCTTGGAGCGGAGAGGCTTCGTTTGGAATGGATATCTGCATCAGAGGGGATGAAGTTTGCAGAGGTGATGCAAGAGTTTACAGAGGAGATAAAGGAATTAGGACCTTCACCAATAAAGTCTCGATTGAACCGAGCTTAACACAAGAAGAAGGGGATAGAAAATGGGAGGGAAAGAGGAAGAAGGCGAAGAAAGAATAGGCGTGTTTGTGTGCCGATGTGGCGTGAACATAGGTGGGGTTGTGGATTGCGATGACGTAGCGAGATATGCAGCGACATTGCCCGGGGTTGTTTGCACATCTGTGAACAAGTTCACGTGTTCAGATTCAGGACAGGCGGACATACAGGCGCATATTCGCAAATATAATTTGAATCGAGTGGTAATTGCAGCATGCACGCCAAAGACACACGAACCTACTTTTAGAGTGTGCTGCGAGGAGGCGGGATTGAATCAATATCTCTTTGAGTTCGTTAACATCCGTGACCAGTGTAGCTGGATGCATATATGGGACCCTGAAGGAGCAACGAAGAAGGCGAAGGACCTGGTTCGGATGGGTGTTTATCGTGCTAAGTTGTTAGAGCCACTGGAAGAATCCGAAGTTGAGGTGAATCCGAATGTAGTGGTTATAGGCGCAGGAGTTGCGGGAATGCAAGCGGCGATGGACCTTGGAGACATGGGATTCCATGTATATTTAGTGGAGAAAGAACCTTCGATTGGAGGAAGGATGGCTCGGTTTGACAAGGTGTTTCCTACGAATGACTGCTCTATCTGCATCCTGGGTCCGAAGATGGTGGAGGTAGCACGTAATGAAAACATCGAGATAATGTCTTATTCAGAAGTGGTGGAGGTAGAAGGATTTGTGGGTAATTTCGATGTCACGATAGAACACAAACCGAGGTATATAGATATGGATAAATGTAACGGGTGTGCGCAGTGTGCGGAGAAATGCCCAGTGGAAGTGCCTTATGACTTCAACGAAGGGTTTGGGACTCGAGGAGCGGTATATGTGCCTTTTCCTCAGGCTGTTCCGCTTCGTGCAGTGATCGATTTGGGAAATTGTTTGAGAAGGGAAGGAAAAGAGTGCAAAGCCTGTATAAAAGCGTGTGATAGGGATGCAATCGATTTCTCGCAGGAGAAGAGATATAGTAAGGTGAAAGCAGGGGTGATAATAGTAGCGCCGGGGTTCGTAACTTATGACCCGGAGCAGAGAAACGATTATGGATACGGAATATATGACAACGTGATCACAACGATGGAATTTGAACGGCTTTTGAATGCCGCGGGTCCGACGGAAGGGCATGTTATAAGACCTTCGGATTGTAAGGAGCCCATGCGACTGGGGTTTATCAATTGCGTTGGCTCTCGAGACGTTAAAACAAACGTTCATTGCTCTGGTGGGGTATGCTGCATGTTTAACATGAAGAATGCGATTCTGTTGAAGGAGAAGCGTCCGGAGATTTCATGTTACATATTTTATATAGACATAAGAGCCCCGTTCAGGGGTTATGAAGAGTTTTATAACCGAGCAAGGGACATTGGCATAAGATTCGTTCGTGGAAGACCTTCAGAGGTGATAGAACTCGAGAATGGGAATCTGGTGATAAGGGCGGAGGATACGTTGAAGGGGGAGGTAAGAAATATAGAAGTTGATTTAGTGGTTCTCGGCACGGGTATCGTGCCACATAAGGATATAGAAAAGATATCAAAGATGTTGAAGATACCACGTGCTGCGGATGGTATGCTTATGGAGGCGCATCCGAAGTTGGGACCTGTGGATACGGTGTTAGGAGGTGTATTTGTCGCTGGAGGTGCATCGGGTCCGAAAGACATACCATTTGCAGTTGCCCAGGGCAGTGGGGCGGCATCAAGAGCGGCGAGATTGCTTGTCACGGGAAAGACGAAAATAGAAGGGATAACGGCGGCTTCGGATGAAAGCTGCATAGGATGTGGGTTATGTGTGGATGTCTGTCCGTACGGTGCATTGACGCTGGACGAGAAGGAGAACAGGGTGATGGTCGTGGAAGCGATATGCAAAGGTTGCGGCACCTGTGCAGCGGCATGCCCCGTGGGTGCGATGGAGCAGAGGCATTTCAAAAACGAGCAGGTAGAAGCACAGGTGAAGAATTTGTTCGCATTCACATGAAGACCCAAAAAGAAGAAGAGGAAAATGCTAAATATAAATGATGAACGAATTCACAACTCAACCTTAAGCTCTTCTTTCAGCGTTTTCAGCACGAGTTCAGCATCCATGCTTTCCACTCCTTCGATTTCCTTTATCTTCTCGAGAATAATTCCACATTTATCATAGCCAACGCACTTAGAAATGACTATCAGATCACAATCACCTGTTACTTGGTGAACGCAACAAGTTTCTGCCATTCCCGCTACCGCCTCCCCCACCTCTTCAATACTGTTGTATCCCGGCTTGGTTTTTATCTTTGTGATTAACGTGACCATGCCGAGTTCAGAGGTATTGAGAACCGTGGTATAACCACAAATAATGCCTTTTTCCGTTAGCCTCTTCACTCTCTCGCTTACCGTGGCAGTGCTCACCCCAATCCTCTGCGCAATCTTCGTAAAAGAATTGCGAGAATCCAACTGGAGTTCTTTCAATATCTTCTTATCTAATTCATCCATTTTTTCCTCCTGTTATAACTATTAAATTAATTTAAGAATCAAAAAAATAAATAAAAAGGGGAAAAAATAAAGGGCTCGCAAGAGCCCCCTTCGTAACCGCCTATCTCTACTTTAGCGTGCGTATGCCCTTGCCTTCAGTATCGCATATTGCTCTATGAGATCCGCACCACAGTTGGGGCACTTGGCATAAAGATGCCCTAAAGCAGCACCGCATACCGGGCATTTTTCAAACGTATTTTTCGTCTGCATCGCATCACCCCAGATCCAACCATGATGCTCTCCCATCATGTGCTCTACTACTTTCTCTACCACTGTGTCCTTGTCCTTCGCTGAAAACATCTGATTGCATACATAACAACGTCCTTCTGCCATTTTTTTTCTCTCACCCCTAAAAACAATAGATTTTATGTTTATTTAAATTTTTCGTTTTTTTTAAACGTTCCAATTATGAGATGCTCAAATACTCTACAATCATTCAATTTTTGTCATTTTTTAAAACGTTCGTAACAATAAATGCTAAATGACGAAATCGAGAAAAAACCACGAGATTTCACAACACTTTTTCTTTTTTGAACGGCGAAGCCGTTCCATTGCTTCCGGCAATGTCAAAGAGGGTTTATTTTGACTTTTGCACTTTGCATTTTTCAATGGATTATTTATACCGATTCCCCACTCTTTCTGGATTCCTCGCATATACCTCAAATCCCGGAATGATCACCCTTACAACAGGAACACCTATCTCCTCTCGCGTTAAATTCACCACTATTACGCGGTTTACAACCCGCTTCAGTCTTTCAAGTGCAATCTCTATATCGCCATCTATTGTGTCAGTCGCCAGGTTAGGAAGTTCATTCAATTCCACTTTTTCTTCTTCTCTTTTATCCTTGCCCTTGTCTTCAAACCAGTGTCTATTTCTCTTTTTTATCTCTTCGTAGCTCATCACTCTCGCCAAAGTCGCTTTCATCGCATCCCTCTTCGCACTCTCTATTTGCATAAGCCGGGATTGTGCGGCTTCTGTTATCGCTCTTATCGCTGCTATTCTTGGATCACTATGCGTCCCTGCACCGTAAACAAGCAAGGAAGCATCCTTTGTTTTGGGGTCTAAAGCCAGTGCGACCGTTGCAAATCCAGTGTCTGATGGGATATACCAGAAATAGGGGGCAATGCCAGCAGATTCAAATCCCCTCTTCAATTCGAATAGCATTCCATCGCCTTCATCGATTTCTATCTGTTTTTGTTTACCCGCGTGCTTCTTCAACTCCATATAACTTAATGCATCGCGCTCTATTACCTCCGTTATCCCATGAAAGATAGCTTCTTCAAGGTTATTCCCCGACGCTATGCCATTGCTGTCACTTCTAAACAGCCTTCCTCCTCTGTTTGAGATGTAAGGATGAAAGACAGCATTCGCGGGAACGAGAACTTCTTCCCCTCTTAAAAGGTCATAGCCCTCACACCACTCTAATTTCGTATCCGGGTTGACGGTGGAAAGCTTGCTCAATATAAGTGAAGCAGGGTCCACTTTCTCTTTTCCCCCCTTCTCCTCGTACGATTCAAACAAAAATTTAACCCGGTCTTTGGCTTTTATTTCCGCAGAGTACCTTTCTATTGCTTCCATAATGACCGACACTCTCGCTTGCTCTCTCGTTAAGCCTTTTCCAGTATAAACTGAAACAGCTCCTTCTTTTGCCCCTGGTCTGCTTGCTGAATAGATAGGTATATTGAGCTTATCAAGCGCGGTAATATCTTCTATTCTTGTTATCCCTACTTTTTCTTTCAGTTTTTCAACCTCGACCAATGTCTCGTCAGGCATTAAAGCTCGATGCGTATCATAGAAATACCTCTTTGGCGTTAGCTTAAGCGTTATTTTCATCTTGAATACCTCCTTTTATATATAATGAAGAACAACTAAAAATTAAATAAATATATGGCAGAAGAGAAGAAGAAAAGCTGGATGGAAAAAGAGGCAGAGAAAGCAGATAAAGAAGAAGGGGGGAGGAAAGCAAGAATATCCTCGCATGCAACGTGTTCAAAATGTGGGAAAGAAGTGGAAGAAGGCGAATACATAGAAGTTCGCGGTAGAATTCTTTGCGCAGAATGTTACGAAGCCGAACTGGAAACTGAGGTGGACATGGGACTAGCAGAAGGGGCTGGTGCGGGCTAAGTGGAGAGGTAAAGAAAAAGGAAGAAAGAATGTCGTGTAATCTTGGGTTAGTGTAACTCGCCTGTATATATCCAGTGGTCAAAATAGCCGTCACTTTCCCTATTTTCTTTTATCTCACCCTCAAATTCATCATTTAATATTTCATTCACAATTCTCGCTTCTTCCTCACTCGAAACCGTGAATAGCACCTTTCCTTTACTTTTTAGCACCTTTGGAACTTCTCTTAGTATCTTTTCCCAACGAAATCGTTCAAAAGGTGTAATCTTACCAACCATAAATCCAAACACAAGGTCAAACTCCTTACCGAAGAAGGATGAAAGAACTGAGCAATCCAGTACAATACTATGCCTGGGCTCTAACACCCCTTCCTCCAATCCCTTGCAAATTTCACATTTGTCTATATCCACGGTGATAGGAAAAATACCCAATTCGTGTAGTGCAATAGTTGCACCACCATCACCAGATCCAACCTCAAGTGTTTTCTTATTTCCCGCCATATTTATATTATTCTCTCTAAAAAATGCGCTTAACACCTTTTTTAACGCCTCTGTCCTCTCCCTCGGATAAAAGCTCTCTTCCTTTAGATTTAAATTGCAATCGCAAAATAGTCTGTTTACTAATCCAACTGAATAAAATTCAATAACCCCCTCACGGAACTTTTCCCTCACCACTTCTACTTCTCTCTCTCTATCAGCGTGTATACCGCTTGCAAGTGCCTCGAATTCTTCTTTACTTCTCATATCTGAGATAACATCTGTGAAGATAATCCAGAAGCCCAGACTTTTGTCATATATGGCAATGCCAATCAGCTCCTTATCCTCACCTTTGCCTATGCTCTCGGCAAATATCCTTATTGTCTCTGCTACATCCTCTTCTTTGACTTTACCCAGATATTCCAGTGTTCTGCCTATCCACTTTTGATCTGCATAGCTCTCTTCTACCAACATAAAATCCCCTATTCCTAACAGCTCGTTCAGTTCCATAGGTTCATCAAAACCTTTCCATTATTCCACAATTATCTCTCCCTTACCAGAAGAAGCACGATTGCCTATGCCGTGACATCGTTCGAGTAATGCCTTCCTGTATCTCTTCTGCACTGCTACTCTGCCACCTGCGGTTATTCTGCATGGCAAATGCACTTCAGCTCTTTCTTTTCCACGCCTCTCTTCTTCTTTTCTCTCGCCGTTTATACTCGCAGAGAGCGTTTTCATTTCCAACTCGTATCTCATATATTCAGTTTCATTTTAAGCAAGATTTTTCACCATAAATGGTCCTTCTCGCTTGTATCCCTGCTTTGCGTAATATTTTCGCACCCCTATCCCGCTCATTACGGCTATCCGGCAATATTCATTATCGAGTGCCATCTCCTCCGCTTTTCGCAACAAACGTGCTCCAAAGCCACGATGCTGCCAGCTATGCTCCTTCCTTTCGCGCAAACCCACTACTTCACCATACACATGCAGGTCACGAATCAGGGCGGCATTCCTCAACTCCTCCCTATGCGGTGCAGATGGAAACCTCAACCTCAGGTGTGCTATCAAAATATCTTTCTCCGTATCTTCGTAAGAGAGGAAGAATTCTGTACCTCCGCATGCCTCATACCTCTCGGATAAAAATTTTATATTGGCATCGTCAGCGACTATACCATTCAACTGAGAAAGTCCTGCTTCTCTGCACCTTATGCACCTGCATTTATAGCCCATCTCGTGCAGCCGCGCCTTCACCAATTGTCTTAGATTGCTCTTCTTTACTCCTGCTTCTATATATTGCGAGGGAATATCCCTTTGTATTCTTTGTATCCTCACCCACTTAGGAATTATTCTTTTTGCATAAGTGATTATTTCTATTGCTTCTTCCTCACCAATTGGCTCATATTCACCCCTTTCCCACATTTCATACAGCTTCGTTCCTTTAACCACCAGCGTGGGGTATATTTTCAGATAATCAGGCTTGAAGTCGGAATCATGGAAGATGCGTTCAAACATCTTTTTATCCTCTTCCAGAGTAGAACCGGGCAAGCCGGGCATCACATGGAAGCCTACTTTTAACGCACTGTCTCTCACTTTTCTGTTTGCCTCTACCGAATCTTCTACTGAATGTCCCCTACCTATATACTCCAATATCCTGTTATTAACATGCTGCACACCTAACTCGACTTTTGTAGCACCGAGCTCCAGCATCCGGTCTATCTCCTTCTCCTTCGCGTAATCAGGTCTCGTCTCGAAAGTCATGCCGGTGTTTCTTATCGCCCGCCCCTTCTCCTCTTCGACCTCCTTCAGCGCATCCAAACACCGCTTCACAAACCACTTTTGATAATCCAGGGGTCTCGCAGTTAGCGTGCCACCCATCAGTATCAAATCAACCTTCTCGAAATCATGTCCTATTTCCTCCAATTGATGTAATCTCACTTTCACCTGCTCGTATGGGTCGAAACCCTGCTGGGCAGCGCGAATAGCAGCCGGCTCCTTACCCACGTAACTCTGTGGAGACGCAAAATCGGAGCTCGGACCACCGGGGCACATTATGCACTTACCATGCGGGCACGGATATGGAGAAGTCATTACAGCAACAGGAGCAACGCCGGAAGCCGTTCTCATCCTTTTTCTCTTTAATCTCTCCTTTAGTTGCGATTCATCACCGCTTGCTTTCAGCACGTCGGAATTCCTCGGAACGCCAGGCAACGCATATTTCTCACTTATCTCCTTCTTTAGTTCGTTTATGCTCTCTGCTTTGCTTATCCCACTTTCCGCAATGACCGCTGCAATCTCTTTGCATGCTAATTCATAGTTCCTATCAAGTGCGGCTCCAGCCATTTCACACATATCCCCTCGATTCTTCTCTCTCCTGCTCCCTCTTTCTCTTCATTTCTCTCTTCTCCTCTCTTTTAATTATCTCTTCCATTAGCTCCCGCTGCACTATTCTCCTCTCTTCTAAATCCGAAGTATCGACCTTAATTCTCAATATTTCAGCGATTTTTTCCAACAATTCTTTCGCCGCGTTAAAATCAGGATATTCTGGATTTGCCAAATTTTGGGAGGTATTTGCAAAGATACAAACACCTTTTAGCCCCTTATTTCTACCTATTGCAACCACAAGCCCAGAAAACCCTATAAAACAATCTACGTTTGTTTTCTTAATCCCAAATTTATACATTTCTTCTAACAACTCCGGGTCGGTTACACAACTGGTTATCCCCTCTTCTATTACTTGTGCACCCAGCGAGATCACCTGCTTTACCTGAAACTCCTTAAATAAATCCGCGACCTTATCAGCGACTACATATTGGTTAAGGGCATTATAAGATTGGTAACCTCTTGTTATTATAATGTCCTGATTCTGGGCTTTCCTCTCGAGGGCATAAAATTCCACGCTTGGAAGTTTAACTACATTGGCACCCATTATTTTTACACCTACGGCACCGGGTGCGCCAAGATAAGAAGGACCATAATAAACAGCCGGGAAACCGTATGAATATAATTCCGCAAATAATAGGGGCTGTGTTTTTTCCACAAGCTCGTCTACTACTATTTTTCCGACAGACCGCAGTCCCGATGAGCCTACTATTGCTATTGGCTCCTTCAGGTCTATATTACTCTTATCTCGGTAATCTATCCATACTTTTTTTGTTATGCCCATATTTTTAAATAGAACTTGTCTAAAGTAAATCTTTTTAAGAAAAGGTTTAATGAAAATAATAGCTCACAGAGGAGCAAGGGCAGAAGAGCCTGAGGACACGATCAGGGCTGTCAAAAGGGCTTTTGAGTGCGGCGCTGACGCCGTGGAGATTGACGTCAGGCTCAGTAAAGACCGTGAAATAGTGGTGATTCACGATGATACTCTGGAGAGGACGACAAATGGTTTTGGAAAGGTGGATGAGAAAACGCTTGAGCAGTTAAGAACTCTTGATGCGGGAAAAGGAGAAAAGATTCCAAAATTGGTGGAAGCGCTTTTGCTTGCTGAAAATCTTGGACTTGAGTTGGTTATTGAACTGAAAGAGGAGGGCATGGAAGAAATGGTGGTGCATGAGATAGTGGGAGCAGGGATGGAGAAAAGCGTTACAGTCTCTTCTTTCTACCATGCTTCACTGCTCAAAATAAAAGTGCTTGCACCGCGAATTAAAACCGGGGTGATAATTTCCTCGCTGCCTGTTTTACCTGTAAAAATAGCGATTGATGCACGTGCTGAGGTTATATTCCCGAAATATCCGCGATTGAACAGAGAATTCGTTGCAGAAGCATCTAAAGAGGGAATAGAAATTTATCCATGGACCATAAACACGAGAGAAGACTTGGAGAAGGCGATTGAACTTGGCGTAGAAGGCGTGGTTACTGATGATCCTTGCAAGCTTAAAGTATAATATGCCATTATGAATAGTCCTAATATAGGAGGCAAATAATCATGGGTGCTGCTTCTATCAACATTGCCGCAAAAACTTGTAGTGAAATTAAGGGAAAAAGCTGAGAAAACAGCATTTTTCATAGTGCAGACAGTCTTTACAGGAAGAGCGGCAGTGGAAGTCGCAGGGAAAGAAGTGAAAAGGTTGATAGAAAATGGACGACCATAAAATAGGACTAAAAGCAGGCTTGGAAATACACCAGCAATTAGATACGAGAACCAAACTCTTCTGCAAATGCCCCACCATGCTGAGGGACAAAAAGGAATCCACATTTTCCTTTAAACGGTATCTGAGAGCGTCAAAGAGTGAAATGGGTGAAGTGGACGAAGCAGCGCTTGAGGAAGAGAAATACAGCAGAACTTTTATTTACAAAGCATACGACAGCACCTGTCTGGTAGAAAATGACGAACAGCCACCGGGGGAATTGAATCCGGAAGCAGTTGACATTGCCTTAGAAGTGGCACTGCTTCTGAATATGAATCCGGTGGATGAGGTTCACACGATGCGAAAGATTGTGATAGATGGGTCAAACACGTGTGGCTTCCAGAGAACTGCGTTAGTAGCGACAGATGGTGGGATAGAGACAGAAGAAGGTTTTGTTGGCGTTGATTCGCTTTGTCTGGAGGAAGATGCCGCATCGAAGATAGAAACAGAAGGTAGTAGTGACGCTGTTGTGTATTCCTTAGACCGGCTGGGCATACCGCTTGTGGAAATAGGCACTGCTCCCGATATTAGAACGGCAGATCAGGCGAAGAAAGTAGCAGAGCAATTGGGGATGATATTGCGCTCCACAGGTAAGGTAAAAAGGGGATTGGGAACAATCAGGCAGGACATAAACATCTCAATAGAAGATGGCGCTCGCGTAGAGATAAAAGGCGTTCAGAACTTGAGGTTAATAGGAAAAATCGTTGAAAACGAGGTTACAAGACAGACAAACCTTATAAAGCTAAGAGAGGAATTAAAAAGGAGAAGAGCCAGGGTTGAAAGACAAATTGAGGATCTATCGGACATATTTGCTAATACCACTTCAAAAGTAATAAAAAGAGCAGGCGGGAAAGTGTTTGGTATATGCCTACGTGGTTTCGCTGGGATACTCGGAACAGAAATACAACCTGGAAGAAGATTTGGCAGTGAATTAGCGGATTTCGCAAATAAGTATGGTGCAGGTTTGATGCACACTGATGAACTTCCTGCGTATGGTATAAGTGAGGAGGAGGTAGTGCGACTGAAAAGAACTTTTGACGCTACTGAAGATGATTGCGTGGTGATAGTGGCAGCGGAACGAGAACGTGCGGAACCCGCGTTGAAAGCAGTGCTAAGAAGGGCTGAGGACGCGATGCGAGAAATACCAAAAGAGACAAGGAGAGCATTACCAACCGGAAGCAGCGCTTATATGCGACCTCTGCCCGGCGCCGCAAGAATGTATCCAGAGACAGACGTGCCGCCGGTAGAAATAGACAAGCAAAGGCTGCAATACATAAAAAGCAAGCTTCCTGAGACGTTTGAGCACAGAAAAGCAAGGTATAAGGAAAAGTTCGGGTTAAATGACGAACTCGCGGATAAAATCTCTCGAAATCCCCATTTCTCACTTTTCGAACGCATAATGGAATCGTACGAGAACATTCCCGCGACATTAGTGGTCAGGACACTCACGGATACGTTAGCAGAGTTAATGCAAGAAGAAATAGAAGTGGAAAAGTTGGAAGACCACCATTTTATGGACATGTTCAAGCAACTCTCTGCGAATGCGTTTGGGAAGGAAGCAGTACCAGAAATTTTGAAATTCATGGCAAAGCAGCCTGAGATGAGTATAAAGAAAGCGATAGAGGAAATTGGGCTTAGAGCGGATATGAAAGAAGTAAAGCAGCTTATAGAAGATATAGTGAACTCGAAGAAGGATTTTGTAAGAGAAAAGGGTGCGAAAGCTGTGGGACCGCTGATGGGCGTGGTGATGAAGGAATTACGTGGAAAAGTGGATGGTAAGATGATAAATAAAATATTGGAGGAGAAGGTGAAAGAAGTTATGGTTCGGGCAACTTCACATGACAGCGAATAAGAATACAAAAAGCCTGTTTCTTTCTTTTCCCATTACCCCCGCACTCTTCTTTCTCGCATCTTGAAAAAACGTTGCAGTGGTATGTGAAACGGTTCAACCGTATTTATTTGGATTATATCCACACCTATTCGCTTCATCCGCGCTAAAAAGTCATCTCGTTTGTCCTTCACCAGTGCGGTATATCTTTCCCTGAATTCTGGGTCAGATGTGTCCACGAGCATTTGATCACCGGTCTCCTGGTCTTCTAAAAAGACGTAGCCTATATCAGGGATGTGTGCTTCTCGCATATCTTCGATGTCCACAAGGATTACGTCGTGCTTGTTCTTTAGCTGCTTAAGCGGAAGCTCAAAATCTGGCGATAGGAAATCTGAGATGATGAAGATAATACTTCGCTTTTTGATGATATTGTGCAAATACGCAAGAGCGGTTCGAATGTCGGTGGTTTTGTGTTTTGGTTCATAATAGAGGAGTTCTCGCAGCAGCTTAAGTATATGCTTCTTACCCTTTCCTGGAGGAATGAACTTCTCCACTTCGCTGGTAAATAAACATAGAGCTACTTTGTCATTGTTTCGAAGAGCAGCAAACATCAAAGAAGCTGCGATGTCACAGCAAACGTCCTTCTTGCTTCGTTGAAATCCGAATTCGTTACTGGAAGAGACGTCAAAAACAATAAACAGTGTCAGGTCTCGCTCTTCAATGAACTCCTTTACAAACGGCGCGTTGAACCTCGCCGTAACATTCCAGTCAATAGCCCTTACGTCATCACCGGGTATGTATCCTCGAACTTCGGCGAATTCTATACCACGCCCTTTGAAAATGGAGTGGTATTCACCGGAGACGGGCCCCTCGACCAGTCCTCTTGTTTTTAGTTCTATCCTTCTAACACGTTTTATCACTTCTTTCACTGGTGGCATTGGCTGCATTATCAATAATGTTTCAGAGTAGCCAAAGCCCCGGGAGGGATTTGAACCCTCGACCTGCTGATTACAAGTCAGCCGCTCCTCCAAGCTAAGCTACCGAGGCTTTTTTTTCTTTAGTTTTTGGTATCTATAATATACTATAAACTATTCTTTTTAAGAAAAAGGAGTTAAATTAAAAGAACATACCCCTTATCCCTCCAGCAATAAACTCTATCGCGATTGCCGCCACTATTATCCCCATTATACGGCTTAACACTTCCGAGCCTACTTTTCCTAATATCCGATATATCCTGTCTGATAGTCCTAATAAAAACATTGTTGCGAGAATAGCGGAGAAAATAGCAAAAAGAACCACAAAGGCCCCCCAGGATTGTATTATCACCATAACAGTTGTTATAGCACCTGGACCTGCGAGCAAAGGAGTTCCTAATGGAACTGCCCCTACACCCATTCCAGCCCCTGATCCTCCGCTGGCTACATATTTGTGCTCACCGCGTAAAAGGTCAAGGGAGAAGAACAGAAGGAGGATACCGCCAGCTACCATAAAGCTATAAGTAGTTATGCCCAGCACATACAGAATAATCTTTCCAAGAAAGGCAAACAAGAGGAGGAGAATTGTAGCAACCAAAACCGCGTAATTAAGCTCCTTTTTCCTCCCACTTCCACTCATACCTTTCGTTAATGCCATAAATACAGGAATATTGCCTGCCGGGTCCATTATCACGAAAAGCATGATAAATGCCTTCACCAACAACCATCCATCCATAATAATATCTTTTATTTTTCTATGTTCAAAAATTTTCGCTCCCTCTGGTAGATCACTCGCAAACTCGTCCAAGCCCTCGTACGTCGTTGGAAATCTCTCCTTCTCCTCTCCTGTTTCATCTACCATCGCATAAAAACTACTCTTTTTATGCACATCCAACCCTATATACATATTGCAATAAAGCAGCTAAGAAGTATATGTCTATCTCGCTCAAAAAAGTAATTTTTTCATTAAACATCTTTATCAATAGATAAAAATAAATCATAAAAGCGTACCGATGCAGAGAGAAGAGATATGGACTGAGAAATACAGACCGAGGAAGCTGGAAGAGGTAGTTGGACAAGATGCCATAATAAAAAACCTCCGGTCTTATGTCAGGAGAAGAAACTTACCTCACCTCATCTTTTCCGGACCCGCAGGAGTGGGTAAAACAGCAGCTGCCATTGCTATGGCACATGAACTCTATGGTGAGACATGGGCAGAGAACTTCACTGAGCTTAATGCAAGTGACGAAAGAGGCATAGAAGTGGTTCGCAACCAGATAAAGAACTTCGCAAGGACTATGCCCATTGGTAACGCCGCATTCAAAATCATTTTCCTCGACGAGGCAGATGCGTTGACCGATGCAGCACAGTCTGCACTGAGAAGGACAATGGAGCGATATTCGGGCACGTGTCGGTTTATACTCAGTTGCAATTATTCATCCAAAATAATAGAACCCATACAATCAAGATGTTCAGTGTACAGATTCAAATCACTATCTTACGATGCAATCGCCTCTCGTATAAAGTATATAGCGGAAATAGAAGGCTTGAAACTGACAAAAGATGCTGTCAGGGCAATAAACTATGTTTCGGTGGGCGATATGCGAAGAGCAGTAAACGCATTGCAAAGTGCTGCGGTAGTGAGCAGAGAAATAAAACCTGAGATGATCTACGAGATAACAGCAACCGCAAGACCTGAGGAGATAGAAGAGTTGATCACAAGAGCATTGGACGGTAAATTTTTTGAAGCCCTGGATAAATTAGCGGATTTGATGGATGATAAAGGTATATCAGGTGATGAAATATTAGCGCAGATGCATCGGCTCGTGATAAACATGGATATTCCGGCACGGAAGAAGGTTGAATTGATGGATCGAATAGGGGAAGCGGATTACAGAATTACCGAGGGTGCAAATGAGCGGATACAACTGGATGCGTTACTCGCTTCTTTTTGTCTTTCTTCGGATTTGCTATAATAACTACCTACGATAACCAAATTAATTGGATGAGCTAAAAAATGCGCAAAACCCTGATCAAAAAGGAAGATGTACTAAAGATTTACACCGATGGTGCTGCAAGAAGCAATCCCGGTCCCGGCGCATGTGCTTTTATTTTTGTAAAAGGCGATGAAGTTATTTATTCGGATTCCAAATATTTGGGTACGGTTACCAACAACAAGGCGGAATACAATGCGGTGATAGAGGCACTGAAAAAAGCTGTGGAATATACAAGATGGAATGTCCGGGTTTATTCAGACAGTAAACTTATTATTAACCAGATAAATGGAGAATGGAGGATAAAGGAGGAGCATTTAAAGAAATTATATGACGAAGTAATGCGATGTAAAGGAAGGTTTAACAAGGTGGAGTTTTTCCAGGTTGGAAGAACCAATAGATTCATTGAAGAAGCGGATAAATTATGCAATCAGTGTTTAAATAATATTTATAATTGAAATGAAAAGCCCAGATGAAATTAATACTGCATGTAGATATGGACAGCTTCTTTTCAGCCGTGGAAGTAAGAGAGAATCCTGAGCTGAAAGGCTTGCCGATAATCGTAGGAGGAAAAATCTCGATAGAAAAAGAAGAAGAAAAAGAAACTGAAAAGCCCGAAAAGAAAATAAGGGGCGTTGTGAGCACATGCTCATACGAAGCGAGAGAATACGGTATTCATTCTGCAATGCCGCTTTCCAGGGCGTACAAACTATGTCCGGATGCGAAGTTCCTACCGGTAAATATGCCGCTGTACAAACGTGTGTCGAGAGAAATAATGGGTATTCTGAAGGAATACGCCGATAAAATAGAGCAGGTGAGCATTGATGAGGCTTTTCTCGATGTTAGCACCAAAGTGCGCGATTGGAACGATGCGAGGGAATACGCACGGCAGATAAAGAGAGTGATAATGGCGAAGGAAGGATTAACATGTTCAATTGGCATCGCACCAAACAAAACAATCGCAAAGATAGCATCGGATTTCGTAAAACCTGACGGGCTGACGGTTGTAGAAGAAGAAAAAGCAAGAGAGTTCCTGGCTCCTTTACCGGTGAAAAAGATTCCTGGTGTGGGACCCAAAACCGAGCAGATGTTAAAAACGATGGGCATTGAGCAGATAGGGCAACTTGCAAGCTATGACGTGCAAAAACTCGTTGCTAAGTTCGGTAAATACGGCACAAGACTTCATCTAATTGCAAACGGAATAGACGAAAGCGAAGTGGAAGAGAAATGGGAACGGAAGTCTTTGAGCAGGGAGAGAACCTTTGCCGAGGATACGCGAGATGTATCTGTACTGAATAATTGCGTGGATGAGTTAGCAGAAGAGGTTTATAATGCGATAACACGCGAGGGGTTTGTTTTTAAAACTGTGGCGATAAAAGTCAGGTTTGATGATTTCACCCTGCACACAAGGGCTAAGACACTGAAATCATTTCATTCTGACTTAAGCATGCTCAGGAAAACAGCACGGGAATTGATGATGGAATTGAGTGAGGGAACGGGTAAGGATAAGAAAATAAGGTTGGTGGGCGTTCGTGTCTCGAATTTGGGTGTGGTTAACGAGAAGCAAAGGAAGATAATATAAATATAAACAGCAATAATAATTCATAATAGTACATATTGAATACAAAATGGACAAATAAAAAGGATAAATGAACACAAAAAGAATGCCTTTTATTGTATTTGAAGGTTTGGACGGCTCAGGGCTTTCAACGCAATCTTTTGAACTCAAAGGATGGTTGGAAAAGAAGGGATATGAAGTTTACTTAACAAAAGAACCGACAGATGGCTTGATTGGTTCTTTGGTAAGAGGCGTATTGAGAAAAGAATTAAAGGTTGATGCAAAAACACTTGCGTTGCTATTCGCAGCCGACAGAATGTTACACATCAATAATACTATTTCGAATCTCTTGGACGAAGGTGTAATTGTGATATCAGACAGATATCGCCTGTCTTCTTATGCATTCCAATCATTAGAGGTTGACATAGATTGGCTAAAAAAAATTAACGAAAAAAGTATTACACCTGATTTGACATTTATAATTGATACTCCTCCACTTATCTGCATGAGAAGAATACAAAAACAGAGATTCCACATAGAACTATACGAAGAAATTGATAAACTTGAAAAAATTCGAGAGAGATACCATGAATTAGCTAAGGAAGAGAGTAACGCATTTTTGATAGATGGAAATCGACCAATTGAAAGTGTAAGCGCCGAGATTTTTAAGAATGTTAAAGAATTAGAGATATTAGAAGGCTTAGAGTAGGAGAATAACATGGAAATGCGGATCGCGGGGTTGTTGGTTCTTTTGTCGCGATTTCACGTGATTAACACAAGAAGCTGAAGCAACAGGGATTAGAACAGCCAATGAAAAACTAACCTCAATCACTATTTTTCTCGTGAAAATCTGTGTAATCTTGTGGTCGTAAAAGGAGTTCAAAGGCCGGGGCTGGGATTTGAACCCAGGTCTTGGGATCCACAGTCCCAAGGGATGCCTCTACCACACCCCGGCATTTCATTACTTCACCCTCTCACCATAGCAATTAACGCCTGTAAACTTATTCCGGTACGATTCCAACAACGGCGTCAGTTTCCGTTCCGGCGCTTCGACTTCCTTCAACCGCTCCTTAATTTCCACTTCGCTCAACCTAACGTTTAATTTCCTGTTTGGGATATCAATCTCTATTATATCCCCGTCTCTTATCGCGCCGATTGCCCCACCGTTATATGCTTCCATTTCTATATGCCCAATACAAGGACCGGTGGTGCCGCCTGAGAACCTGCCATCGGTAATTAGAGCCACCTTTTTATAGCCTGCTCCCATTATTGCGTCGGTTGGAGTCAACATTTCCGGCATTCCCGGTGCACCTGCCGGACCCTGGAACGGTAACACTACAACATCTCCTTCTGCAATCCTTTTTGCTTCTGTGAGGCTCTGCCCCGCGACTCCGCAAGCACCGTAAGGGGTTATCGCATCCAACAGGTCTTTTTCGGTATAGAATACCTTAGCAGGCCCAGAATGAACCATCATCCCTTTGTCCACGGCAGTTTGCTTTATTATAGCGCTGCGTGCAATATTTCCTTTTAATACCGCTATGCCGCCCTCTGGGAAGTAGGCATCATCGATAGCTCTGATAACCTGGTCATCCAGCACTTTTCCTTCTTCTGCTATTTCCTGTATTGACTTTCCGTTTACTGTTGGCGATTCTTTTAGCATACCTTTCAAGCGGTTGAGAATCCCAGGAACACCTCCTGCGCGGTCCACATCAGCCATCTCATGCGTTCCCGCGGGGATTATCTTACATAAATTCGGTGTTTCTCGCGCTATTTCATCGAACATATCTATATTAATATCCACGCCCGTTTCACGTGCTATCGCAGGAATATGCAAAACAGCATTTGTAGAGCCGCCCATTGCCATATCCACCCTTATCGCATTCTCAAAAGCGTTTTTTGTCATTATATCCCTAGGCTTTATGTCCTCTCTAACCAGTTCAACAATTCTTTTACCGGTTTCATACGCCTGTTTCTTCTTCTCCGGGTCTATCGCCAGGGTCGTTGCGCATTTTGTCAGCGACATCCCAAGTACCTCAGTAGCAACAGCCATTGTATTTGCAGTAAAGAGCCCGACACAGGAGCCCGCGCCGCAAGCGAGCAGAGGCAGCATATCCTTCGCCTCTTCTTCTGTCATCATACCCCCTTTAACCTGACCAACGACACTAAAACCTTCAATGGGGTGGTGCTTCTTTCCTTCTACCACATTTGCTTTCATTGGACCTCCGGTAAGCATAATTGCAGGTAAATCGAGACGCCCAGCAGCCATTAACATTCCCGGCGTGATTTTATCACAATTTGTTACGCCCACCCAGCCGTCTAACGAATGTGAAAGAGCCATTATTTCGATGTTATCTGCAATATGTTCCCTGCTTGGAAGTGATAACCTCATCTCCACAAACATTGCAACGCCATCACAAACACCAGGAACGCCCCATTCTAATGGCACTCCACCTGCATCTCTAATCCCTCTTTTTACTTCCTCCGTCAGTTCATTCAGGTGAATATGCCCCGGAATAATGCTGTTATAGCTGTTTGCAACACCGATAAATGGTTTATCCAGGTCAAAATCCTCTGCCTTCAGTCCCGCAGACATTAATAATGCGCGGTGTGGCAAGGTTTCTATTTTTTCCTTTAATATATCTGAACGCATGGGGACATCACCACCTATTTTTTACTCCCTCTTCTTTTGTTTCTTCTTCCTCTTCATCTACTAACTTAGCATATCTCTCCGCGAATTTCGCGCTGGGCTGTTGTGTTTTATAAATCCATTTCGTACTCTTCTTCGGCGGTTCCAAGCCTGAAACTGCTGTCGCTATTCCATGTGTTAAAGCGCGTCCCTGACCCTTCAGCTCCAGTTTGGATAACGGAGCTATCTCGGAAAGCAGACTGTCAATCGCTTCGGTAACGGTTTCGTTCTCTTCAACATCCCTCTCAACTGTTATGGTCTTCTCAGCCAGAGAAAAGGATACTTTTACTTTTGTAGGCATCTTTTTATATATTATATCATCCCCGGTATATTTAAAATCTAAAGTCCTTCTTCTGTAACGATAGTTGTGCTATAAAGCCTCTATAACATTGAAATCAAAAAAATGCTAATCACAATTATAAATGCCAGCGCCATAAGAGCCACAAGTGGTAGAACGAGAGTTGCAATAGCCTTCCCTGTTGAGAATTTATGTGCTTCTCTAATTGCGAGAACATCGAGTATTAAAACCCAAATCGCTAAAATGCCTCCTAAACCCACGGCTATGAATGCTCCCGCTAAACCACCATACAGAATGGCGGTTAAACCAATTGGAGCTTGAAATATGTTTGGAAGCGTAGCAAAACCCATTAGAACCAGCATTTCTGTAAAAGTGCCCTTTCCTCCCAGAACCTTTGCGACTAAGTGAAGTATGCCTGCGATAGCGAGCCAGCTAATAAATCCGCCTACTACGCTTAAGGTAAAGGACGCAGTTGGCGAAAACATCATCTCGTCGAAACCTGGACTGACAGGTTCAAAACCCGGGAACTCTGCAAACCGGGATATGAACACGCTTTGCGTTAATATGCTCCCTATTCCACTACAAATACATGCAATTAGAACTATTATAGCGGCGATAGTTATTGATGTTCTCTCTTCCAGCATTCGCCTGAATGCAGAAGCTGGGGTGAATAAAGTCCCGAATATATCTTCTAACAAGTCAGTCATTTATTTTATCTCCTTCTCGGCTTATTCTTCATCCTTTAATTTAATGTTTCCCTTTCTTATTTATTACTCATGCTATCTATCTATGACATGAGCGCAAAATAAGGTGCTTCGCCACATCAGTCAAATACTTAATCATGCATGCGTGTTCAATCGAGCTGAGAATAACAAAAGCTTCATCTACGGTGGCTCCACGAGCAAACGTGCCATGACCCAGAACGATGATCCCCTTGTGGTCACGAAGCGCGCGGGCTGCATTTTGCGCCAGTTCTTCCGACCCGATACCACCCGTCACCACCGGTATTTCATGCAGAAAATAGATGCTTTCTGAATCCTCAGGCACTATCTGCTCGCCAGACTTATAAAGCAATGACATCACCACCGCGTACTTTGAGTGCCCGTGTAAAATAGCAAGGGCGGAGGTCTCCTTGTATATCGCGCGATGGACGTTTACTTCTGATGAGGCAATCACATCGAGCTCATCCGGCGCTGTCGGATCTATTGGAACCGAAACAATCTGTCCTTCAAGCTCGTCCAGCATGCTTCCCGTGGTGCTGATTAGCATCTCATCCCCAACACGCTTGCTCACGTTCCCGAAATGCGAATGAGCAAGCCCTGCCGCTACTATCTTTTTGCCGTATTTTATTAGTTCTTGCATATTCTTAAGTGAATATTGGAACAATAAGACCTAATAGTAATTAATTGAGGGAGATAAAAATAAAAAATGTGCAAAACCCCAATCAAAAAGGGAGATATACTAAAGATTTACACAGACGGTGCTGCAGGAAGTTATCCGGGTCCCGGTGCATGTGCTTTTATTTTTGTAAAAGGAGAGGATGTTATTTATTCGGATTCAAAGAATTTGGGTAC
>JAPDIG010000012.1 GCA_025966525.1 Candidatus Methanophagales archaeon
TCTGGGGTCAGAAGCGTGTAGAACAGGATAGAATTCTCTATTTCTCAACAGATGAGTTAAAAACATATCTGGGTGGAAGGATAACAGACGTTATTAATGTCTTTATCCATGAAGTTCATCGGACATCGTTAGTAACTCTGGACAGAGAGATTTTTATTCTCATTGACGAAGCCTACTTTGATAAGGATTGGGCTCAAGCGGCAAAAATTGTTTATGATCAGAGCAAAAAGGTTTTCTTGATTATTACGGGTTCTTCCGCATTAAATTTGGAGATGAGTGTGGATGTGGCGAGAAGGGCGAAGAGAGAAGTTATATTCCCATTAAACTTTTCTGAATACCTGATTTTAAAATATGACTTGTTTCCACCAAGTGGAATGGCAGAGAGTATGCGAAATTTAATTTTTAACCCGAACAAAAACATAGCATACGGAATAAGAACCACGAATGAGTTAATGAGGAAATTAATAACCGTAGACCGACCAGTAGAGAAGGAATGGGAGGATTTTTTATGCTTTGGAGGCTTTCCTTTTGGATTACGCATGAACCAGCTAGACACTCACGAAAGAATATTTAGCGTGGTTGAGAGAGTAATAGAAAAAGATATTTTTACTATACAATCCTTTAGCACTGAAACAAGAAATACTATATCAAGAATTATAGCATTTTTAGCATTGCAAAAACCAGGTGGGACTTCGGATGCAAAACTTGCAGCAAGATTGAATAATAGATCGCCGACTATGATAAGGAACATTTTAGATGTTTTGGAAAAGACACATCTTGTTTTTAGTGTAAAACCTTATGGTGGTGCTGGCAAGCTAGTAAGAAAGCCGTGGAAGTATTATTTTTTATCCTCGTCAATTAATGCTGCGATAAGATTTAAACTCGGAGTATATGATATCAGAGATAGGGTAATGTTGGGTATATTAGCAGAAAATCTCATTGCATCCTATTTTTTCAGAATGAAAGAAACTCTTAACATGCCCACGGGATTTTTTTATGCTCCAGAAAAGAAAGGTGTGGATTTTCTTCTTCAGACAGGAGCGGGAGAAATAATACCTGTAGAGGTGGGTATTGTGTGATGCTCATAAAGAAAGGGAGTTACACTTACTCACCCACGTGCTTCATTATATGCGCTATTTCCGGTATGATTATCTCATTTAGTGCCAATCTAACGGCATCGGGCGAGCCGGGCAAGCAGAAAATTGTCTTTCCCCTGATTACACCCGCAATTGCACGGCTTAATACTGCCGCAGTGCCTATCTCACCATAACTTTTCTGCCTGAAAAGTTCGCCAAACCCCTGCATCTCCTTATCTATAAGTTTTGACACAACTTCTATCGTAACGTCGCTTTTTGTCAACCCCGTGCCGCCGGAAGTGATGATGAAATCAGCATCGGTGTTTAAAGCTTTAGTTATGCCTTCGTAGATTTTATCCTCTTTGTCCGGCAATATATTATAATAAACCACTTCATGCCCGTTTTTCATCACCATCTCTTTCGCTATTTCGCCTGATGTATCGCCGATAGGTTCTTCTCCTTTTTCTTTCTTCCGGTATTTAGAGGTGCTTATCGTGAGTATGGCGCATTTGTAATGCTTTCGTGCTTCTTTCTTATGTTTTGCTGGGGTTGAATGTAAAAATTCATCCAAAGTCTTGCTCTCATGTTTCCCTTTGTGTTCATGACTCTCCTTTGCATCTATTATATGTATAACTGTATGCCCGCGCAGTTTAAGCGCATCTGCTATAAACCGGCGATGACATCTGTCGGACAGAAGTTCAGCACACATAATTGCTACTCTTTTTCCGGCTCCGAGTGTTTCAATATAAAGCAACCCCTTCTCAAATTCTTCTGTACCCATATACTTCTTATAGCCTCCTTTTCGATAACCCCCGAGTTCAGTAACGTGATAGTATTCTATGCCGTTCTGATTCAAACTTGCTTTTAGGTTCTCCTGTTTGAAGTGCTTATGTTTGGACGTGGGAAATCGTCTTACATCTACGATTGCCTTTATCTGGTATGCCTCAAGCAAGCTTAGGAACTCGTCTATGCTCCTGTTACTCGTTCCAATAGTCCATATTTTCATAAGCGCCTGATCGCATCAACTATGGGGATACCTTCCCCGCACTTCGGGCATTTATTCTCCGCTGTAATTCGATAACTAACCAAATCGAATCCAGATCTTTTGATCAACAGCGCGCCGCAACTCGGGCAATACGTATTTTCATACGGATGCCCGGGGACATTACCGAGATAGACGTAATTCAAACCCTCTTTCTTCCCCGTTTCCCTCGCATGTTCCAGTGTTTTAAGCGGGGTTCTTCCTTTATAAAGGCCGAGTTCAAGCGACCTGTAAGCTGGATAATATTGCGTTACGTGCCAGGGTGTATTTTCACCTACTTCCTTTCGGATTCTCGATGCTATGCTCTTCAAGCATTCCTCATCTTCGTTCACACCCGGTATAATAAGCGTTGTGAGCTCAATATGAACTCCTTTACTCTTCGCTTCCTTTATATTCCGCCATACTTTCTCCATGTCTGCACCACAGTATTTATCCACCGCTTCCGCACAGCCCTTTACATCCACATTCATTGCATCTAATCCATGCTCCACCAGTAACCTTAGTGCAGCAGCACTCATGTAGCCGTTTGTCACGTATGTATTATAACAGCCATCTTTCTTTGCGAGCTCAAAGACATCAAGTGAGTATTCAAGAAGCAAAGTGGGCTCATTAAAGGATATAGAAGTCCCCTGGCATCCTTTCTCTTTTATCATTTGCACGAATCTTTCCGGTGATACATAATTACTCCTTGCGAGATTTGGAGCGGTTTTGCTAATGTCCCAATTCTGGCACCAGGGGCAGGAGAAATTGCAGCTATAACTACCCGCTGTTAATGCTTTGCTGCCCGGAAAGAAGTGAAAAAAGGGTTTCTTTTCTATTGGGTTTGCACTTATAGAAGAAATATCACCGTATTCCAGGGTATAGAGCTTTCCATCGAGATTCATCCGTGTTTTACAGAATCCTAACTTGCCTACACCTATTTTGCAAAACCGTTCACAGGTTTTGCATCTTACTTTTTTAGATTCGAGTTGCTCATATAATAAAGCCTCTTTTATACAGGGATTTTCTTTAATCCTTTTCATCTCAAAAAATATAAAATGGTTAAGCTTTTTAAAGAGCTTTCTTTTTAAGGCAAAACGCAATGCACTACATAATCACAGAGAAGGGAACAACAGCGAGAAAAATCGCATTGATTCTATCAAATGGCAAAGCAAAGCCCAAAAAGATAGGTAATATCGACACGTATCAGTTCGATGGAAAAGTAGTGGTAGGACTAAGCGGTCACGTTTTTCGCATGGACTTCCCAACCGCATATAGTAATTGGAGCAAGATAAATCCTTACAAGCTGATAGACGCTGAAATAGTCGCAGTTGCATTAAAAAAGGATATAGTTAAAGCGCTGGCACAGATAGCAAAAGATGCTGATACCGTAACCATTGCAACTGATTACGACCGAGAAGGTGAGTTAATAGGTGTTGAAGCACTCAACATTATCAAAAAGGTAAATCCTGATTTGAAAGTTGACAGGATGCGATACAGTGCGATAACCGAGAAGGATATAAAAGAAAGTTTCGCAGCGAGGAGTGAAGTTGACTATAACTTGGCGGCGTCTGCCGAAGCAAGACAGATAATAGACCTGATATGGGGCGCATCTCTGACAAGGTTTGTTTCTTTATCAGCAAATCGGTTGGGCGACGGATTCTTTTCTGTTGGACGTGTGCAATCCCCTACGCTTGCACTGCTGGTGGCGAAGGAAAAAGAAATAGCGAAATTCGTACCTCGCAAATACTGGGAACTACACGCGGAATTAAAGACGGAGAGGGGCGAGATTTTTGAGGTGACTCATGAAAAGCATAAGTTTTGGGAGATAGAAGAAGTCGAAGGGATAAAATCGAAGATAGAAGCGGTTGAGGAGGGTCGGGTTGATGGTGTGAAGACGAAGTTGCGGAAGGAGAAGCCCCCTGCTCCTTTTGATACCACCGGTTTTTTAAGAGCTGCATCTTCTATCGGATATTCCCCAAAACGTGCAATGAATATTGCAGAGAGCTTATACTTGAGCGGACTCATTTCATACCATCGCACTGATAATACCACATATCCTGACACGCTTGATTTGAAGGCATTGGTGAAGATGTTTCTTGGGAACAAAGAATTCGGTGAACATGCCGAGCTAATATCAAAAAAGAAGAAATTGAAGCCAACTGCGGGTAAAAAAAAGACCACTGACCACCCTCCTATACATCCAGTTGCAGAAGCATCTAAAGAGAAAATAGGAAAGGATGCATGGAAGATTTACGAACTTGTGGTAAGGAGATTTTTAGCTACCCTTTCCGATGAAGCAAGATGGAAAGATACAGAAGTGAAGATAGAGGCAGGCGGGGAAACATTAGAAGCAAAAGGAAAAGAACTGAAGGAACAGGGATTTCTTGCTGTTTATCCGTATCAGAAAAAGGAGGAATTGATACTACCAGAGTTAAAAGAGGGAGAGAAATTGGAAATTGTGCATATAGAAATCGTGGAGAAAGAAACAAAGCCACCGAACAGGATTTCACAAGCGGGGTTAATAAAAAAGATGGAAGACCTTGGGCTCGGCACGAAGAGCACGCGGCACGAGATAATAGGGAAATTATATGAACGGGAGTATGTGCAGGGCAATCCGGTTAAACCTACCGAAAAAGCATTTGCACTCATTGATTCCTTAGAAAAATATGCAACGTTGATAACGAAACCGGAGATGACAAAAACACTGGAGCAGGAGATGGACGAGATAAGTGTGGGTAAGCGCGAGCCAGAGGAAGTCACGGATGATTCGCGAAAGATGCTGAGAGCGGTGTTCGAGGAAATGATGAAGAACCGCGAGGAAATGGCAAAAGCACTTAAAGAAGCCCTGAGAATGGATAAAATCGTGGGAACATGCCCGGAATGTGGCTCAGATCTTTTATTGATGAGATCTAAGCGAGGTAATAGATTTGTGGGCTGCGGTAATTATCCCGCTTGTAGTTTCTCTTTGCCCATGCCAAAGAGCGGAAGGGTGCTCGTGACCGATGATAAATGCGAAGAACATCCTTTTATGTTTAAGTTAAAAATAATAACCAAAGGGAAGCGTCCATGGGACTTTGGTTGCCCCTATTGCAATTTCTTGCGGTGGAAGGAAAAAGAAAAAAATAACGATTAAAATGATAGAAAAAGAAATCGGGGACGAGCTACGAAAAAGAGGGCTTAGTATCTCCACCGCGGAATCTTGCACCGGTGGACTGGTATCGCATCGAATAACAAACGTCTCAGGTAGTTCGGACTATTATAAAGGCAGTGTAATCGCGTATGCTAATGAAGTGAAGGAAAAGATTTTAGGGGTGGCTGGGCGGACATTGAGAGAAAAAGGTGCGGTAAGCGCCGAATGTGCGGTTGAGATGGCGAAAGGTGTGTGCTCGCTACTGGGTAGCGATATTGGGATTGCAACCACTGGCATTGCAGGACCTACCGGGGGAACACCAGATAAACCTGTCGGGTTAGTTTATATAGCATTGGCAACAAATGATTACGTGTATCACGAGAAGCATATCTTCCATGCGGATAGGGAGGGGAACAAGTGCGAGGCAGCTGATGCTGCTCTTGAGATGCTGAAGGGATATCTCTTAAAAAGGGCTCGTAGCTCAGAAAGGTAGAGCAGCGGGCTTTTAACCCGTCGGTCGCGGGTTCAAATCCCGTCGAGCCCGTTAACGTAATAGCGATGAAGAAAGGAAAGATACTTGAACACAAGTTAGTGCCCAAGCACGAGGTAATGGAAGAGAGTGAAGTAAAAGAGCTTTTGGACACGTATAAAATAAAAAAGGAACAAATACCCAAGATTAAATTATCTGACGCGGTTATAAAAGAGATAAAAGCAGAGGTGGGCGATGTCGTGAAGATAACAAGGGAAAGTAGAACAGCGGGGAAATTTTTAGCTTACCGATTGGTTATCGAATAAGGAGGATGCAAACAATATGTTAGACCGGGACGTTCTTTCAAAAGCATATTTTAAGAGGGAAAGAATAGCACAGCATCAGCTCGACTCATTCAATTACTTCCTCGAGCACGGCATGCAAAAGATAATAGATGAGTTCGGACCCACAGATAGTGATAAACCGCCATATACCGGTATAGAAACTGCTATCGGAGGAGAAGACGAAAAAGGGAAGTATAAACTGGGAGTAAAATTTGGAAAGATAAGCGTGGGCAATCCAAAGGCAAGGGAAGCAGATGGCTCTTATGAATTAATTTTCCCTTCACAGGCGAGATTAAGGAATCTGACTTATGCTGCACCTTTATACTTGGACATGCAGATAGTGAGGAAATACGAAAACGGCGAGATAGAAGGGGAAGAAGAAGAGAAAGAAGTTGAAATTGGTGAGCTCCCCATCATGCTGAAATCGAAAAGATGTAACCTTTACGGGCTTTCAGAGTCCGAGTTGATTGAGAAGGGCGAAGATCCCCTTGATCCCGGCGGCTATTTTATCATAAATGGCTCAGAGCATGTGATAATAACGCTCGAAGACCTCGCACCGAACAGGATATTTGTCAACTTCGAAGAGAAATACGGAAATAAAAGCGTGCTTTCAAAGGTTTTTTCCCTTAAACATGGATTCAGAGTTCCAATAAGAGTGGGAATAAATAAAAAGGGCATACTTGAGGTCTCATTTCCCGCAGTAGCCAGAAAAATAGAATTCGTAACCCTCATGCGCGCCTTGGGGCTCGAGCGGGACGAAGAGATATTGAAAGCCGTCTCTGATGACCCACAAATAGAAAAATACATCCGTGAGAATATAGAAGAGAGCGAGGTGCATACACAAGAGGATGCAATGGCTACATTGGGTCGTAAAGTCGCACCCACACAGGCAAAGGAATATAGAGAGAAGCGCGTAAATTATATCTTTGATCGGTATTTCCTTCCACATCTTGATGACCGGATAGCGAAGGCGCATTTCATCGGAAGAATGGCAGAGGCATGCTATGAGCTTTCTCTGGGAAGGAGAGGTGAGGATGACAAGGATCACTATGCAAACAAAAGGCTGAAACTTGCGGGCGATCTGATGGAAGACCTTTTCAGGGTCTCGTTCACCAAACTGATGCGGGATATGAGGTATCAGTTGGAGCGTGCAAATATGCGAAGCAGAGAACTGAAAATCGCAACCGCAATTCGGTCTGATGTACTCACTGAGCGGATTTTGCATGCATTGGCAACCGGGAACTGGGTGGGCGGTAGAGCAGGTGTTTCTCAATTACTGGAAAGGAGCAATTATGTAGCTACCATCAGCCATCTGAGAAGGATAATTTCTCCTCTTTCAAGAGCTCAGCCGCATTTTGAAGCTCGTGATTTGCATCCCACGCAATGGGGGAAAATTTGTCCAACTGAGACACCGGAAGGACCCAATTGCGGGTTGGTAAAGAATTTTTCGCAGATGGTTGAATTATCTGTGGGAATAGACCATGAGAGCTTGAAAAGCACTTTATATGAGCTCGGTGTTATCCCTCCTGCTCGCTCTTTGCAAATAAAGGCTGAAATCAGAACTCGCGTGTTCGTGAACGGTGATTTCATCGGCTTTTCTACCGAGCCTGAAAGGTTTGTGGACATGGTGAGAAGAAAGAGAAGAAAGGGAGAAATATCGAATCAAGTGAACATTGCCTATTACAGGGACAGAAGAGACATAATAATAAATTCTGATGGGGGGAGGGCGAGGAGACCAGTTATAATAGTGGAGAAAGGTAAACCTTTGGTCACCGAATTGCACATCGAAAAACTGAGAAATGGCGAAATAGAGTTTGATGATTTGGTAAAGGAAGGAGTGATCGAGTATTTGGACGCGGAGGAGGAAGAGAATGCGCTGATAGCATTAAACGAAGGGGATTTAAGAAAAGCAGATGGTGATGAATATACGCATCTGGAAGTGGACCCATCTTTGATTTTGGGCATTATTGCAGGATTGATACCCTATCCTGATCACAATTCGTCACCTCGTAACACAATGGGCTGTGCCATGTTGAAGCAATCATTAGGACTTCTCGCTGCGAACTTTAAAACTCGTGTTGATACCAGATCACATCTTTTGCATTATCCGCAGAAGCCGATAGTAAAAACGAGGACGGCAGACCTTATTTTGCATGATAAAAGACCAGCGGGGCAGAATTTTGTCGTTGCGGTTTTAAGCTATGAAGGCTATAATATGGAAGATGCATTGATTTTAAACCGCGCTGCGATAGACCGAGGATTGGGAAGGAGTCATTTCTTCAGAACCTATGAAGGAGAAGAAAGGAGGTATCCCGGAGGCGAGGAAGATAGGTTTGAGATACCGGATACGGAGATTGTGGGTGTGAGAAGCCATGATGCGTATAGCCAGCTTGACGAAGACGGGATAATAAATTCAGAGGTAGAAGTAGCACCAAACGATGTGTTGATAGGGAAGACAAGCCCGCCAAGGTTCTTAGAGGAGACCACCGAGCTTTTGAGCCCCTTGGAAAGAAGAGATACTTCCGTTTGCACTCGCTCTAACGAACGTGGGATAGTTGATTCTGTTGTACTTATGGAATCAAGTAGCAACAGGCGATTGGTTAAGATCAGTGTTCGAGACCAGAAGATACCGGAGGTAGGGGACAAGTTCGCATCCAGGCATGGTCAGAAGGGAGTGATTGGACTAATCGTGCCCCCGGAAGATATGCCATTTACTGAAGAAGGAATCATTCCTGATATGATTATAAATCCGCATGCTATTCCTTCGAGAATGACCGTTGGACACGTGCTGGAGATGATAGGCGGAAAAGTGGGTGCATTGGAAGGGAGACGAGTAGATGGAACTGCTTTCTCCGGTGAACCAGAGGAGGACTTAAGAGAAGCACTCATGCGTGCTGGTTTCTCCCATGCCGGTACGGAAGTGATGTATGTAGGAACAACGGGAGAGAGAATAAGAGCAGAAGTTTTTATTGGCGTTGTATATTATCAGAAGTTGTACCACTTGGTATCAGCCAAGATGCATGCGCGTGCGAGAGGTCCAGTGCAAATATTAACAAGGCAACCAACAGAAGGGAAGGCGAGAGAAGGTGGGCTCCGTTTCGGAGAGATGGAAAGAGACGTTCTTATAGGTTATGGTGCGGCAATATCGCTAAAGGACAGACTATTGGATGAATCTGACCGCGTTGTTGAGCTGGTATGTGGGAATTGCGGCATGATTGCCACCATTGACAGAAAAACAGGCGCAACGTATTGTCCAAATTGTGGTGCGGATACTGATATATATCCTGTGGAGATGAGTTACGCATTTAAGCTGCTGCTGGATGAGATGAAAGTGCTGTGTATTGCACCGAGATTAGAATTAGAGGAGGCTGTCTGAAGCTAAATAAAATGAGGACGAAGAGGATAAAAGGGATAAAATTTGGACTGCTGTCTCCAGCGGAGATAAGGAGGATGAGTGCTGCGAAGATAATAACTGCGGATACTTACGGTGAAGATGGCTTTCCAATCGAGATGGGATTAGTGAACCAGCGAATTGGGGTTATTGACCCAGGCTTGAGATGCAAAACCTGTGGTGGTCGAATGGGAGAATGCCCGGGGCATTTTGGGCACATCGAGCTTGCTGCTCCTGTCATACATGTAGGGTATGCTAAATTGATATACCGAATGTTGAGTGCGACATGCAGGAAATGTGGCAGGGTTTTGCTGGAAGAAAAGGAAAAGGAAAGGTTTTTAGCAGAGATAGAAAGGCAAAAAGAGAAGCAAGCGGATGTAGGCGACGTGGTGAAAGAGGTATTTAAAGAGGCGGTGAAAAACGCGGTATGTATGTATTGCGGTGAGCATCAAAGGGTCATAAAATATGATAAGCCCACCACATACATAGAAATAGATGAAGAGGAGAAAAAGCGTAGATTAATGCCTACCGATGTGAGAGAGCGACTTGAAAGAATACCTGACGAAGATATAGCCCTTTTCGGTATGGACCCAAAAAGTGCAAGACCTGAGTGGATGGTCCTTACTGTATTACCTGTTCCGCCAGTAACCGCAAGACCTTCTATCACCTTGGAAAGCGGGCAACGAAGCGAAGACGACCTTACGCATAAATTGGTGGATATAATAAGGATAAATCAGAGATTTATGGAGAATAGAGACGCTGGTGCGCCACAATTGATAATAGAGGACCTTTGGGAGCTTCTTCAGTACCACGTAAGCACCTACTTCAATAACGAAATCCCCGGACTACCACCTGCGAGGCACCGGAGTGGTAGACCACTTAAGACGATGGAGCAGCGATTAAAAGGAAAGGAAGGCAGGTTCAGAGGTTCGTTATCAGGAAAAAGAGTGAATTTCTCTGCTCGAACGGTTATCTCCCCGGATCCCGACATAGATATAGATGAAGTTGGTGTGCCCGAAGAGATAGCAAAAGAGTTGACAATTACCGTTAACGTGACGGAAAGAAACCTCGAAGCCATGCGGGAGACGGTGAGGAGAGGGAAAAAGCATCCCGGTGCGAATTATGTGAGAAGAGCAGATGGAAAAAAGGTGAAAGTAACAGAAATCAATTACGAGGCGTTAGCAGACGAGCTCGACATCGGGTGGAAGGTAGAAAGGCATATCCGTGATGGAGACATCGTGTTGTTCAACAGACAACCATCCCTGCATAGAGTGAGCATAATGGCACACCGGGTGCGTGTAATGCCGGGTAAGACTTTCAGGGTAAATCCTACCGTTTGTCCACCTTACAATGCGGATTATGATGGTGACGAGATGAATCTCCACGTTTTGCAGACCGAAGAAGCGAGGGCAGAGGCAAAGATTCTCATGGCGGTGCAACGCAACATAATATCGCCCAGATTTGGCAGACCTATTATAGGAGGCATCCATGATTACATTACCGGTTTGTTTTTACTTACGTGGGGGGAAAAGAAGTTTGAGCGCGAAGAAGTGCTGGAGATGCTGCGTAAAATAACTGTTAATGATTTAGGAGAGCCTGCGGAAGCTCCTTACTGGACAGGGAAGCAGATATTCAGCATGATTTTGCCCCGAGGGTTGAATTTACAATTCCGGGGTAAGATGTGCGAGAAGTGCATCGAAAGAGGATTGGTATGTATGAAGGAGAAATGCCCTCATGAAGCATATGTTAAGATAAGAGAAGGAGAATTGATAAGTGGCGTAATAGATGAAGTCGCGATAGGCTCATTCAAAGGTATAATAATTGACAGAATTTTCAGGCAATATGGCGAAGAAGCTGCGAAAAGGTTTATTAATGATGCTTCTCACCTTGCTATTAATTATATCCTGCAAGCGGGCTTTAGCTTTGGTATAAGCGATGAGGATATACCAAAGGAGGGGGAGAAGCAGATAAGAGAAGAGGCGGTGCGTGAGGCTGAGCACAAAGTTGAAGAGTTGATAAAGGCGTATGAAGCAGAAGAACTTGAGGCTTTACCCGGAAGGACGCTAGAGGAGACACTGGAACTATTAGTTATGCAGGAACTTGCTCGTGCAAGAGATGAGGCAGGTGACATCGCAGAGCGGTATCTTGGCATAGAAAATGCAGCTGTGCTTATGGCAAAGTCAGGAGCACGTGGTTCCATGCTTAATCTAACGCAAATGGCTGCATGTGTCGGGCAACAATCTGTTAGGGGTGAGAGAATAAGAAGGGGGTACCAGGGGAGAACGTTGCCTCACTTTAAATCCGGCGACCGTGGCGCAGATGCTCACGGCTTCGTTAGAGCGTCTTTTAAAGACGGCTTATCTCCAACAGAATACTTTTTCCACGCTGTTGGAGGGAGGGAAGCATTAGTAGATACCGCAGTCCGCACTTCTCAGAGTGGATACTTCCAGAGGAGACTTATTAACGCTTTACAAGACCTCGAAGTGAAGAACGACGGGACTGTCAGAGAAACAAGGGATACAATCGTGCAATTTAAATATGGCGAAGATAGCGTAGACCCTTCAAAAGGCGAGTATGGGAAAGTTGTAGATATAGACGAGATAATAAGAGAGATGATAGGAGCAGAAGCAGGAGCGTAGAATATGCAAAGAGCATTAACCGCGGAAGATAAGGAGGAAGTAGTAAAGGAATTGATAAGGGCTGGAATAGAAGAAGAGATAGCAGAGCAAATAAAAGGGGAATTTATACCGGCAGAGCTAACCATTGAGCTCGATGAGTTGTTAGAGATGCAGATAGAGGAAGCATACGCCAGGGATATACTGATGGTACAGGGCAGGAGAGAGGAAGGAGAAGTAAAGCTCGGAGATATAGAGCTAAAAGTAAATAAAAGCAAGCTACCTGAGCTCATAAAAGGCGAATTGAGGAAGAAGTTAAGGGCTGTGAGAGATAAGCTAAGTAGGAGAAAGCTGGATGAGATTTTAAAGAAAGTCGAGGAGAAATACGAAAAAGCAAAGGTGGAGCCTCGAGAAGCCGTGGGAATAGTCGCGGCTCAGTCCATCGGCGAGCCTGGAACACAGATGACGCTGCGGACTTTTCATTATGCGGGTGTCGGTGCGATATATATTACGCTCGGTTTACCACGAATAATAGAAATAGTGGATGCACGAAAGAAGCCATCTACGCCAGCAATGAAAATAAAGTTGGCGGGGGAGTATGCATCAGATAGAAACAAGGCAGAGGAGTTAACAATGGAAATAGAAGAGACGTATATTAGAGACATAGGAAAAGTAGAAGCATCCACAGAGGATATGTCTGTGTGGGTTTCACTGAAGGAGAGGGAATTGAAGAGAAGGCACATTGGAAGAGAGGAAGTAGAAGAAAAGTTGAAGGGATTAGGCGCGGGTGTGCTTGTAGAAGCGACAGAAGATGGCAAATTGCGGATACAGGTGCAGAATAAGTTTTATCACGAGTTGTTAAGGCTTGAGGAGAAGGTGTCGAGCACGCTGGTGAAGGGAATAGAAGGAATAAAGAGGGCGATAGTGAGGAGAGATGTAGATGGGGAATACATGCTGTACACGGAGGGCTCGGCATTGAAAAAAGTGATGAGGATTGAAGGCATAGATTTCAGTAGAACAACCACGAATAATATAGCAGAAATAGCAGATGTATTGGGGATAGAAGCAGCCCGTAATGCAATAATTGAGGAGATGATGGGCACCTTAGAGGAGCAGGGACTGGATGTGGACCCTCGTCATGTAATGTTAATTGCGGATGCGATGACGATGGATGGAGAAGTAAAGCAAATAGGAAGGCATGGATTAGCAGGTGGTAAAGCATCGGTTCTCTCCAGAGCCGCTTTTGAGGTCACGGTGGACAATCTACTGGAGGCTGCTACACATGGAGAAACGGATGAGCTAAAAGGCGTTACAGAGAACGTGATTGTGGGTCAGCCCATAAAATTGGGAACAGGAGCAATAGAATTGGTGGCAAGGTAAGATGAGAAAAAGAAAGTCGGAAGAGTTCCTGGATGTGAACAGGGAATTACAAAAGGTGATAAGCAGCGGTAAAGTGTGTATAGGGACAAAGGAGGTGTTAAAAACGCTTAGAGGGAGTGAAGCACGAGCAAAAGCGGTCATTTATGCTTCTAATTGCCCTGATTGGATAAAAGATGTATTTAACGAAATAGCTAAAAATGAAAATAGTAATATCATCTTTTATGAATATCCAGCCAATAGCCTCGAACTCGGGCTGACATGCAGGAAACCGCATTCTATTGCCTCTTTATGTATTATCGATCCGGGCGAGTCAGAAATTTTACGGCTTCTGTCCTATAACGTTCAGCCTAAAGAGAAGATAGGTGATTGAAGTTGACCGTGAAGCTGGACACCGAGGGAATAAGGTGCATAGGGATATTCGAGAGTCTTACGGGTGCAGGAGTCAAGGATTGCGTGGTGGATAACGAGGCGAATAAGGTGATAATGGTGGTAAAGAAGGGAGACATGGGATTAGCAATCGGCAAAGGAGGTTCTAATATAAATAAGGCAAAAAAAATGATCAGGAAGAAAATAGAGCTGGTGGAACATTCCACAGATATAAAGGAATTCATCGCGAATTTGCTTCGCCCAGCTTCGGTGAAGAGTATAGAGCTGCTGACAAAAGATGACAAAAGTTACGCATACGTAGAGGTCTTCAATAAGGACAAGGGCATCGCGATTGGAAAGAACGGGGAGAAGATAAAGATGGTAAAATTATTGGTGAAAAGAAATATAAATATAGACAACGTGGTAATAAAATAAAACTTTCTTAGGAGCAAAAAATCTATGGGCAGAGGGATATACGCGGCAAGAAAGGCAAAAAAGAGCAGGAAGAAGTTCAGGTGGAAGAGCACGGACTTTGTTCGAAGGGCATTGAATTCGGCTAAAAAAGCTGACCCCTTAGAGGGAGCGCACATGGCAAGGGCGATTGTTCTGGAGAAGGTGGGAATAGAGGCGAAGCAGCCGAACTCCGCAATAAGGAAGTGTGTTCGTGTTCAGTTGATCAAAAATGGAAAACAGGTGACCGCTTTTTGTCCTGGTGATGGTGCTATAAAGTTTATAGACGAGCATGACGAGGTGCTGATAGTGGGAATGGGAGGAAGAAAAGGAAGGTCGTATGGGGACCTTTCGGGTGTAAGATTTAAGGTAGTTGCGGTAACAGACATATCATTAGATGAATTGATAAAGGGCAAGAAGGAGAAGGTCATCAGGTGAGGCAAAATAAAATGTTTGATAAGATATTTGATAAATGGAACATCGCAGACGTGAAGATAATAGACATAGGTATGGAAAAGCACATCAGTCTCCAGCCGATGTCTGCGCTGCATAGTGGGGGGCGGCATGCAAAACAGCAGTTCGAGCAATCAAAAGTTTGCGTAGCAGAGCGGCTCGTTAACAAATTAATGCGGACACAAAGGAATACGGGCAAGAAACTAAAAGCTTACAAAATCGTTAAAAATGCTTTTGATTTGATCTATGAGGATACAAAGGAGAATCCAGTTCAATTGCTTGTGGATGCCATCCAGAACGCAGGTCCGAGGGAAGAAACAATCAGATTGAGGTTTGGCGGCATACTGGTTCCTAAGCCCGTGGATGTAACCTCTCAAAGGAAAGTAGACCAAGCACTGCTATTCATTGTGCATGGCGCACAGAAATGCGCATTCAAGAGCAAGAGGAGTATAGAACGATGCCTTGCGGATGAGATAATAAATGCAGCAAAAAACAAGAAGTGCTATTCGATAAGCAAAAAGGAGGAGAAAGAGAGGATGGCAAGGGCAGCGAGGTGACCTAATAAAACCCAGATTTTGGATTTTTTGAATCTGAACAATATTTAATATATATATGAGAGAAATATAGAATAAAATAAGTGATGTGGAGAAATAAAGCGATTTTTCTTTGCACCACTAAAATAAAAGAAAAGGAGGTTTTGTAAAGTATGTATGGTAGAGAAAGAGGGGGACCAAGTGCCCCATTAAGCGTTGGCGATACCTACGACGTAAAGATAGAAGACGTAGGAAGAGAAGGCGATGGAATAGCGAGAGTAGAGGGATTTGTAGTGTTTGTACCCAACACGAAAAAAGGTGATAGTGTGAAGGTAAAAATAACAAAGATCTCGAGAAGAGTTGGGTTTGCGGAAGTGGTTGCGGAATAAAAGTTCCTTACGCTTCTACATCTCCATGAGGCTATAGCTATCCTATAGCCTTTTTTTTATTTTTTTCACGTCGTATTCATCATATATACTGCCAACTATTTCCTCCAAAAGGTCCTCTAAACTAACCAATCCAGTTGTTCTCCCCTCTTTGTCCACTACAATAGCGATATGGAACTTACCACGCTGGAATTCATCGAGGAGATCATCCACCCTTTTTGTCTCGGGGACAAAATGGGGAGTTTTCATGAGTTCTTTCAGTGAAACGCTGCCTTCCTTCGCATTATTCGCTTTTATCAATAAATCTTTAGCATATAAGATGCCCACGATATTATCCTTTGTGGATTCAAAAACGGGAATTCTTGAGTAGCCACTCCTTTTGATTAATTCTACTGCGGAATCCAGGGTTTGATTGACTTCCAGGCAAACTATATCCTCCTTCGGAGTCATCACGTGCTTCACCACTGTTTCGTCAAGCTTTAGCACACCCATCATCATCTCCTTTTCGTCTTCTTCAATTGCTCCTTCCTCCTCCCCTATGTCCAGCATTGTCGCCACTTCCTCTTCTGTTATTAACCGCTTCCGATGCAGTTTCATACCCAATAGTTTCTCAAAAGCACCTGTAATCAAGGAAAAAAAATTTATAAGCGGCAGAAAAACGGAAGCCAAAACTGCCATGGGCTTGGAAATGATGATAGAAAACCTCTCCGCCTGATGAACTGCAATTGTCTTGGGCATGATTTCAGCAAACGTGAGGATTAAAAAAGACATCACCACAATTGCAATTACCACGCCGTACTTAGGGCCAAAGAGGTCTATCGAGATAGAAGTAGCTACTGCTGCCGCAGCGATATTTACGATATTATTCCAGATAAGCACGGTTGTGAGTACTGCTTCAGGTTCGTTCACTAATTTATCGACTGTTTCTGCGCCTTTCACGCCACGCTTCAACAGAGCTCGCGCTCTTATCTTGCCTATCCCAATCAAAGCAGTTTCAGAGCCGGAGAAGAATCCGGATAAAAGCAACAGTACAAATAGAAGCAAAAGTTTCGCAATAAGCGAGCTATACACCTTTTTTCTTTTCTCCCCCCAAATAAATATATATCCTGCTTATTTAAAAAGCTTTAGCCTTTGCACTATTTTTCTCAGATAATCATCAGCTTTCAAGTCCACAGTTTTAACTTTCTCGAATTTGCTTATTACGTGTTCTTCAATCTTTCTAAGTCCTTCTGCGTTCCGCGCTTCCATTCGCAGGATAATCACCGGAGAAGTGTTCGAGCGGCGCACAAGTGCCCAGCCGTTTTCCGCTATAAAGTATATCTTCACACCATCTATATCGTTTCCTGCTTCATCGGTTCTTCGCCTGTATTTTTCCGGGTTCTTTGCTGCAAGCTCCCGGTAATAATTCTCCACGGCATCGCAAACCTGCTCCTTCTCCTCATCGCTAACCACGGGGATCCTTATCTCCGGCGTGTTCACGTATCTTTTTAAAAAGTCTGCAAGCATCTCATCAACCACATCCACAGATTTTTTGAAACGCAATTCAGCAGCAGTAAGCAGTAAAAGCTCAGAAAATGCGAACACAGCATCGTCAGCACGATTATTTTTCTGGAAGTACACATGTCCCGACATCTCGCCGCCCGCAACTGCATTAACCGCATCCATCTTCGTTTTTATGAATGAGAAACCAGTTTTCCACTCCACTGGTACACCACCATTCTCAACGATTATCTCCCTTATTGCATCTGAGCATTTGGTATCGTAAACGATTTTTGCATGAGGATGCTCTTTTAAAATGTGCTTGCAGAGCAATGCGAGGATTTGTTCGCCAATTATGTTCCTTCCACCGGGCGATACTGCACCCGCGCGGTCGCCATCGCAATCAGAGGACAGCCCGATGTGAGCATTTTTACGCTGAACTTCGACATGCAAATCCATCAAGAAGCGCGGTATCGTTGGGTCGGGCAAATGATGAGGGAAATTGCCATCCGGGGAGCAGTAAAGCTCGAATACTTCTGCACCTAAATCACGAAAGATGGGCGGTGCAATTACTCCGGTAGTTCCGTTTCCAGCATCATAAACAATTTTTAAGCCTGTTAGCGGCTCCCTTCTCTCCTCAGGTAACTTCTCAATCTCTTGTAGCGCAATGGAAATAGCATTCTGTAACGAAATCTTTCCTGAAAGGGAGCGTAATGCCAGTTCTTCCCATCTGGCCCGCAGGATAACGTTTGCAGCTATCATGTGTTGATAATCTTTTAGAACATCCACTTCCACGAGTTCGCCTTTTAAAGTGCTGTGAGAGGACAAGGAGCCGGTTTTAAACATACCCTCGAGTTTCTTTGCAGTTTTAAACATCTCACTTATTTGTGTCGAGGTGGTGCTTTCAGAGCCAACGCAGAGCTTAAAGCCGTTCCATTCTTTATCTAGATGGCTGCCCGTGACTTCAACACCGCCATCGGCATTGAACAGCCATGTGGCAAAATACATCATGGGTGTGGAACTTACTTTTTCCAGGGGTGCAATGTCTATGACATGGACACCTCTGCTTATAAGAGCGTGAGCAAAGGCGTTTTTTATTCGCGGCGAGCTGTTTCTGACGTCTTTACCGAGTACAACGGTTAGTTCTTGAGGCTCTTTATGCCGGTGCTTCCGCAGCAGTTCTACGTAAGCTAACGCGGTTAAAGTGCAAAAGTCATCACTGAGCTGGGTGTCTGCAATGCCTCTTATGTCGTTTGCACGATATGTGGTTTTGTCTATCACCATTTTTTATTGCTTTATAAAGTTATCGGTTTTGATGCGTAAAGTTCTTTCCTCCTCGCTTCCAGCATCTCTATTTCCCGTCCAAGATATTCCGCAGCGGTTATCACCTCTACATCTTTCTCCGCAGCACTTTCATATACCTCTGCTATCCGCTCCTTATACTTCAGGTCGCGCATGAAATGATGCTCAGCCAAAATACATTTCGCTGAAGTCTCCTTTATTATCCTGTTCATATTCTCTACGGACCTCGCCAAACTCTTCCCCGAATACCGGAAGCCAAGCATATAAGTCATCGGTCCATCTAATATCACGATGTCAGGATTTTCTTGAATAATGAATTCCATCTGTGCATCCACGGAAGGACCCTCAACATCGCTTGTAAAAACCATTTTCTCACCGCCACATGAAATGCTTACCTCCACCACATACCCCAGCTTGGGGTTTGTGCCATGATAAACAGGCGGTGAGAATTTTATAAGGGTTGAGCCATGCTCGAATTCCTTCGCATCCGCAATATCTATGGACTTTGGTATTCCTTTTAGCTTGTCCAGGAAATATGAAGCACGTTTCTCCTGGCTCTTGTTTATGTGCTCCTTCGGATGCTTCAGATAAACTATCTTCCCTTCATATATCTCTGGCTCTTCTGGGTCGTAATGGTCGTAATGGTAATGTGTAACCACAAGGACATCACTTCGAGATGCATGTTCCTTTATATCTGCCCATGTCTCACTCATCCTTTGCTCTTCTACTGGATGAGGCGGTAAACTATATCTACTCGGGGCTAAGGATACTCCGGGGTCTATTAGCACTTTTAAGTCTTCAGTCTCCACAAACGTCGCCATTGACCTCACGCCAAAGCTGTCAAATGCCAGGGGCTCTACTTTTAGCATTTCGCTTTCTCATCATAAAGAGAGTGGTTTTTGCTATTTATAATTATTGCTTTTGTTTCCCGGAATTTCCCTATCCTGTACTCCGCTTTATAAGGGTCGTAAACCGAATTATTCTGATAATCTACCGACAAATGGATTACCCAATAGCCATAACGCCCTTCATCCAGTAGAATTCTTATCGTATGCGTATTATGATAGCCCATTGAAGTCGATATGTTCTCAAAGCCATACAATTTCCAGAACGGGTCAATAATAAACCAATTAGACAAATCTCGCCAGTTACCACCCGTATATATTATTCCGTATGCATGAATGCCAGAAGAGCCCCAAGCTATCGTCTTCGGTCCTAAACTTTTGTATGCCAATCTGCAAAGGTCACGAGCGTAATGAACACAAACAGCGTTGTCGCTTTTAGGCGATTCAAGACTCGTGTAATGCTTTATCCACGTAACAGTTCGACTTGGATTCTGGGGATAAATAACCTCATCAAGGATAACCGCAGGCTCTTCGCTTCGGTCTATCGTATAATTGGTCAGATTCCAAACAGAAATATTTACTGCTACTTGATACCGGTAATTTAAAGGAACGCGATCTGCGAAATAATAGAAATCCTTGTAATCGCATCGAAAATCTGCGTTCAGATCCCATGGAACGTACCTGCTATATCTTTCGTTGAAGTGTGATTTCAATATATCCAAGTCCGATTGATTAATATACCCATCGTCATTAAAATCGAGGTCAGTCAAACCGAAGACTTTTTGTTCTTCTGCACAAGCGCCGCTCATGGATCCACAGAGAAATAAAAACAGCACGCTCAAATTCCAAATTTTGTATCTTGCAGCCCTGTAAGTTTTTACCAACATCTCCCTCTCACTCCTTTTGTTTCTTTTTATTTTATATATTCACCAGCTCTCTTACTTTCTGCGCTATATCCTCTGCACTCATTATGGAAGTGCCCACGAGCAAAGCATCTGCTCCTGCTTCGACCATCCTTGATGCATCTTCTTTACTCTCAATTCCACTCATCGCCACTAACGGGATACCCCTTGGCAGCTCAGGCATGATTTCAGGGGCAATAGCTTCAAAAGTTGCTAAATTTACTTCAAATGTGTTCAAGTCTCGATTGTTTATGCCTATTAACGATGCGATTCCTAAAACATCCTGATTCAAAATCTTGTCCTTCGACTCGCTATCTATCTCGATAAGGGCTTCCATACCAAACGAGGAAGCTTTCTTTGCCAGCTCTTTCAATCTTTCGACATTTAAAAACCGTGCTATTAACAATATCGCATTTGCCCCATACGCATACGATTCGTACACCTGGAAGTCATCGAAAATGAAGTCCTTCCTCAATACCGGCAGGTCAACGGAGAGTTTTACACTCTTCAAATCTTCCAAACTACCTGAAAAAGCTTTGTCGGTTAAAACGGATATTGCACATGCGCCGCCTTTTTCCATTTTTTCCGCTGCTTCCGCCGCTTCTATTTCTGTCTCTACTTCTCCTTCTTTTAATCCCTTTCTCTTTATTTCTGCAATTACTGCTCTTTTCTCTGTTTTTTTGGACTCTAATATCGCTTCCTTTATGCTCCTTCGTTCCCTTAACTTCTTAATAGTCTCCCGTTTTCTTTTTATTATCTCTTCTACCTGATCTACCATATTATTTAGTGTGAAATATAGGATAAATGGAAGATAATAAAAAATAGAAAAACTTATATATTATCCCGCTAACATATTAGCGGAGGTATACTATGATATGATTGCGCAAGAGCAAAAGCCTATGGAAGAGATTCTTGGCTATCTCGAGGGGAAGCAGAAGGTAGTAACAATGGGCTGTGGGGGGTGTGCTACTTTCTATGGTACAGGAGACAAAAAAGCAGTAAAGGAGATGGCAGAGAAACTTACGAAAGAAGGGAAGGAGGTAACCAAAATTATCCTGCCTTTGGGTATTTCTGCCTGTGAGATTGACATGAGTTCAGCGTTTTTGGAAAAGAACCGAAAGGCAATCGAGAACTGCGATGCCGTCTTGGTGATGAGTTGTGGTGATGGCGTGCAAGTAGTGACCGAATATATAGATAACAAAATGGGACTTGCGAAGAGCATATATCCCGCAAATGATGCGTTGGGGCTTGTAGGGGGAGGTCCTACCAAGTTCAAGGAGACATGCCAGTCCTGTGGTATGTGCGAATTGGGAAAAACCGCTGGTATCTGCCCTTTGACTTCGTGTGGAAAGGGTTTGATGAACGGTCCTTGTGGCGGCGTGCGAGTCGATAATAAATGCGAGATAGACGAGGAAAAGGACTGCGCATGGGTGAAGATATATGAGCGAATGGAGAAACTTGGTGAACTCGATAAGTTCATAGAGATGCGTGACCCACATGAATGGAGCAAAATGAAAAGGCCACGTCTGTTCGAGATAGAAAAGCCAATCAGTCCTGTGGGTGCAATGCTTGGTTCTCTCCCTGCATATCTGCCTTTGCTCAGGAAGCCAAAGCTTGAAGAATAAAAGAGGAGAGTGAAAGGAAAAAAATGGGTGATGAGGTTTATAGCGACTTGATGAAAGAATTAGTGGAAGGGAAGTATGTCTTCACAGGGGAGCTGGAACCCGAGAAAGCAGGTGATGTCCACGAGCCGATTGAGATGGCAAGGGACTTGAAGGGTCTGGTAGTAGCATGTAACGTGACGGACAATCCGCAGAGTTTCGCTTACGTTAACAGTATGGCAGCGTCGTATCTAATCCAGAAAGAGACCGGCATGGAGTGCATATATCAGCTCAGGTGTGCGGACAGAAATCGCATGGCGCTATTATCCGACGTGCTTGGTGCAGGCGCCTTAGGATTGAAGAATATCTTGGCGTTAACGGGCGACCACGTATCATTGGGAGATACACCGGATGCAAAACCTGTATACGACCTGGACTCGACCACGCTTATAGCCATGATACGGAAGGTGGTGGACGAGGGCAAGGACCTCGGAGGTAATGAAATACATAATTCACCGAAACTGCACGTGGGTGGTGCAGCGGCACCTGGAGCGGCACATTTAAAGGCAGAGGTTGCAAAGGTGAAGAGAAAAATCAAGGTTGGAGCGGAATTTATACAAACTCAGGTCGTTTACTACACTGATGTGCTGGACAGGTTCTTTAAAGAACTGGGGAAGGTGGACGTTCCGATTCTGGTTGGAATATTCCCGGCAAGGACTTTCGGACAGGCGGATTTCTTCGATAAATACGTTGCAGGTGTGGATGTACCACCTGATTATCTGGAGAACATGAAGAAGACGAAGGAAATAAAGGACAAGGAGAAGAGGAAGGAAGAGGTGGACAGAGTCAACATAGAATTCTTTACTGGGTTCCTGGAGCATCTGAAAGAAACTCCGGCGGCTGGATGCCACATGATGGCTGTGGGGTATCCCAGGATAATTGCACCACTTAAGAAAGTGATGGAGTGAAAACTTTGGGGATTTTTTTCCCTTTATTTTTTATTTTGATTTATCAATCCTACCTCGAGTTTAACTTTTATTTTTGTATAAACGTTCACAATACTGTGAATGAATTAGCTAAAAAGGAAGAGGCGGAGATTTTTGCAAAATGGTAATGAAAAGCGATGATAAAGGCAGTATAAAAATGGAGCATGGTGCAGGTGGCGAGGGGATGCGGGAGTTTCTCAAACTCGTGCTGAGATATTTCAATTTTAATGGTGAACGAGGTAACGACAGGGTAAAGGTAGAGGTGCCTCTGGAAGCATTGGATGATTCTGCGATTGTTGACAACATAGTTTTCACTACGGACTCGCATACGGTGAAGCCACTGTTTTTCCCCGGTGGGGATATTGGGACATTGGCAATCGCAGGCACGGTTAACGACATAGCGGTTATGGGTGCAGAGCCTCTATGCTTATCTGCGGCATTTGTAATAGAAGAGGGATTTGCGTTCAGCGATTTTGAACGGATTTTAGATAGTATGAGGAAGACTTGTGAGGAAGCTATGGTTCCAGTCATAACCGGCGATACAAAAGTTGTTGAGCGGGGTGCAGTGGAGAAAATAGTGGTGAATACATCTGCGATAGGAAAGCGAACAGAGGCTTTGGATAATAATATGAAGGAAGTAAGAAAATACCGGGAATTGGATGGAAATTGGTTAATAGACACTAATCTCAAAGATAGTGATAAAATAATCGTTTCTGGTTACATCGGCGACCACGGTGTAGCCTTGCTCTCGTTCAGAGAAGGATTTAGGTTTGATACCAAGTTGAAATCAGATATAACGCCTTTGAATAAGATGATTCACGAAGTGTTGGAAGTTGGTGGTGTGGTAGCTATGAAAGACCCCACGAGAGGTGGACTGGCAAATTCTCTCAACGAATTCAGTGAGAAATCGAAAATTGGGATTCAGATAGAAGAGGAACGGATACCGATAAGAGAATCAGTGAGAAACGCTTGCGAGATGCTGGGGATAGACCCATTGGAAGTAGGGAATGAAGGGAAGGTGGTAATGGGTGTGGTGAAAGAAAAAGCAGAAGATGTGCTTGATGCACTGAGAGGAACAGAAAAGGGGAAAGATGCGGAGATAATTGGTTCTGTGACGAAGGAGATAAAGGGAGTGGTGATGAAGACACGAGTTGGCGGCAGAAGAATTGTAGAGCCTCCAATAGCCGACCCAGTGCCGAGGATATGCTGATATGATATTTATGTGCTCGCTCTTGGGATGAAAATATTTATATACCAATGTGAGCAATATGGTTTTAATCTTGAATAAAAAGAGGTAAAGATTATGGCAACTAAATTTGAACGGGTAGAAGTAGAGCTTCCTCAAGATATAATATTTGCGATGAGAGGGTTACAAAAAGCTGAGGATATAAAAAGGAAGCTAAAAATAGCTCTTGCTATTGTTCTATTTCAGGAGAAGACGATATCACTTGGAAAAGCGACAGAATTAGCAGAAATGAGTAGAGTAAGGTTTATAGAACTTTTAAAGAAACATGGTATACCAGCTTATGAATATAGGGAGAAAGATTTTGAAAAAGACCAACAAATGATAGCAAAGATAGGGTGATGAAAAGTCTTCGGGTAGTGGTGGACAGCAGTTGTCTTATCGGGCTGGCACAAATTAAACAATTTGACTTGCTGAAGGAGTTATTTTTAGAAGTATACATTTCAGAAGCTGTTTTTGATGAAGTTATAGTCAAAGGGAAAGGTGAAGTCGGCTCGGAAGAAGCAAAAAGCGCAATTAAAGATGGGTAGATTATAAAGAAATCAGTTATGGACGAAGTAACATTGATAAAAAGGAATTGATTGACAAACTAAGAGAGATGGGATTCAGAATAAGTGATGGGCTTTATAAGACAATGTTTCCTGATTCGGGGTAATGATACCGCAACGGTAATAGCATGGTTGCAGTTCCTTTTGCTAAACAAAATTGCCTTTTGGAACTTATTTTAGTTGCAATTTAAGTATCGAACTGTTCAAAACAATTTCCTTCAATTTCACTGCAAAATCAGTTTCTAATAGCTTATTCACATCCCCTATCGAATCCTCAATTTTATCATCGAAGCTAATCTCCCCTAAAATAGGTACATAGAATCCTTTTAGCTCCTCTTTTACCAATGGGGACTTCACCATTTTCATATTCTCGATAACGCCAATAATTGGCACATTCAACTCAGTAAGCATTTTTATTACCTTTTTCACCGTTTCCAATGCCACTTTTGAAGCGGTTGTCATTATCAAAAATTCCGCTCTTTTCAGCCATCTTATTACATCCATCGTTGCATCTCCGATGCCGGGTGGCGTATCAAGAATTAGAAAATCCAATGGACCCCATCTCGTGACGGCGAGCAATTCCAGCATGGCATTAGAAATGTCAATACCTCTGAGTGGTGAGGGATTATCACCCGTGAAATAAACAATGCTCATAAATTCTATGCCATAAATCTCAGGCGGAACGATTCCTTTCTCTTCCTTCGGATACAACCCTTCTATTCCCAATATTACGTGCATGGAAGGCGCAGATAAATCCAAATCCAACAGCCCAACACGGAAACCCAACCTCGACATAGTCAAAGCAAGCACAGAAGCAGCTAAACTTTTACCAATACCACCTTTTCCGCCGGATACTGCGATTATTCTCTTTATTCCCGCCAGTCTTTTGTCAATAATATTCAATCTTGGGTCCATTGTTTTACTGCCCTTTCTTGATTTTATTTTTTCTAATCCTAAAAAGTTTCACCTGACAATTCTGTCAAACGCTTGCGAAAGCAATATTTGCACTGCCATAACTTATCCGAACACACCCTCTACCCTGAGACCCGAATGCGCTTCCGGGAACCACACCCTTCTCCAGCAGCCCATCTGCCAGTTTAAGGTCATCAGCACCGTTGAAATACGGAAAAACGTAGAATGCACCCTCGGGTTTGACGCATATCATGTCCATCTCACCGATACGTTTCATTACGTAGTCTCTTCTGCTCTTTAATTCTTCGCACATCTGCTCAGCAGCGAGTTTCGCTTCGTCCGAGAATGCTGCTAACGCACCGTATTGTGCGAAAGATGTGCAGCAGGAGAGTGACTGCTGATGTAACATCCATTATCTTTTTAATGGTTCTCTCAGGGATAACCGCTCCCGTGGGGTTGCCTGGTGAATTAAGGATGAACAGTTTCGCATTTGTCTCTTCCAGCTCACTCACAAAATCATCTCCGGGGATAAAGCCTTCTTCAGGCTTCAAGGTACGCCATTCCACTTCTACGTTAGCCAGCTTGATTAGTTTCTTCGCCGCTGCATCGTATTTGAAAGTTGCCGACAAGCTTCACATCCAATAAATTTGTCTTCTCTGACAGATACTCTGTGTTTGATGGGGGGGGAGATGCCAGAGAAAGATATTCCACAAAGGAACCATGCGGGATAAGGATGGCGTTTCTCTCCATCAGTTCCTCCTGAACACTCTTTTTTAGGTCTTGTTTGAATCAGCTTCGATGGCTTTGACATCCAGGTACTTCAGGGCTTCAATTTGCTGTGGTGCGGGAAAGCGAAGAATGCCCTCAAAATTGGACCACCTTGCTATAACCTTTCTGCTCCGCCTTCTCCGTTAATCTCTGCCTTTTATATATTCTATCGAAACCCCTCGCCCCCGGAGTACCTCAAAATCCGGGCTCCCACAGGAGGGGCAATTGATATACGCATGAGCAGCCTCTGGTGCAAAGTGTATCGCTTCGCTCTCTTCCTCAGTCATCCCCGTCGTCTCACCCAAACCCCACTTGTTTCTGCAAACCCGGCATCGAAAAACAGCTCTTTCTATATCCATTTCTACCTTCATTTCAGTTAATGGCGTACCTTGAACTTTGGCAATTTCATTCAATGCAAATTCAAATATCTCAATATCCATCTGTTGTAATTCGCCTATTTTAAGCTTAATTTTTGTAACTTCTTCCAGACCTTCTTTTCTCGAATACTCTATAACAGTTGCGATTACCGCTTCCGCTAATGCCCATTCGTGCATGACATGCTTCTCTCTTTTTTGATGTATTATTTTTGCATTACATTAAGTATTCGCAGCAACAAAATTCGAAAAAAATCTGCTGTGTTGCACAATTAACTTTTCTTCGCTATAAGATTTTACTGATTGCGTATATTAGCCCCCTCCTTAAAATAACCTATAAACCGGATTTATAAGTTAATCTTTCGCATATTTATGCCTATTCTTTTCTCAAATTGTAAAAGTACACCATAAAAATCTTCAAAATTCAATTCCAACCGAAATAAAACCGAAAAATTTATATAGGACTTTGTACAACAGTTTTATGGTGAAAAAAATGGATATACCCTTGTTGGGTAAAATACTCGATATTATCACATCGAGAAGAGCCAAGCAAGAGATGGCGAAGCAAGGAATAGTACCGGTGAACAGGGCTGGGCTGATGTTTAAAATCGTCCTGATAGCCATGTTCTTTTCCGTAGATATCTCCTATGTGGTCAGTGAATTGCAGAAAAGGGGAGAATTGAGGAGTTTTGCAAAAATGGGGGAAATCCCAGAGGCAAAGGCGATTTAGAGATTTCTCGGCAGGTTCAGTGAAAAACAGTTCGTTAGTTTTGTTCTCGGTGTTTTAAACTCGATATGTGTCAAAAGGGGAAGAAGTAAGGAGTTAATCAGAGATTCTAAGAGAGATGCATGGAAAGAGAAAGGCAGAGGAAGGTGGAATATGCTCCTTCTGGTATATATAAGAGGGCAAAGGAGGAAGGAGCAACGGTGCCAGGTGT
>JAPDIG010000013.1:0-9496 GCA_025966525.1 Candidatus Methanophagales archaeon
ACTCTTATCGCCTCTTCGACTGGCAGCACAAATATCTTGCCATCACCGACATTTCCCGTATAAGCAGTTTCACGTATGATTTTCACTACCTTCTCTGCATCCTCATCTCGCACGACCATATCTATTCTCATCTTTGGCACCATCTCCATCAGGTATTCGTCGCCTCGCCACATGAGCTTTGCACCCTTTTGTCTGCCTCTCCCTCTTATCTCCGTTACGTTCATGCTCACCAGGTTTTCTTTTTCTAATGCACTCTTCACCGCGTCCAGCTTCTCAGGTCTTATTATCGCTTCTATTTTTTTCATTTTTATCCCTATCCCCTTTTACCTCCTGTTTTCGGCTCGTTTTCTCTTTCAATAACTGATTCACTCAAACGTATTATCCTCGTTGGTCTTGCTGGTTCGGTGTACACGAAATCCGGATACGTGACCACGCCGTGCTCGCAGATGTCGAGACCCGCAAGTTCCTCCTCTGGCGATACTCTTATCCCTAACGTATGCTTGAGTACATAGAAGAGCAGGAAGCCAGTGCCGAAAGCCCATGCAAAGTTCACGACTACACTTATGAGCTGACATGCGAAGAACCCTGTGTTTCCGTAGAGCAGTCCAGTAATGAAAGGTGTTTCAGTTGCGTAATTGCCGTAAGTCCCGTCTGCAAATAGTCCAAGTGCTAAAAGCCCCCAGGTTCCGTTAAGACCATGCACGGGTATTGCACCAGCGACGTCATCCACACCACGGCGCTCAAGGAACCAGTAGCCGTAGCAAACGATAAAGCCTGCCACTATTCCTATTATGACTGCTGCCCACGGAGCCACCCATGCACAGGGTGCGGTTATCGCTACCAGACCAGCAATAACACCGTTAACTGTCATTACCACATCTGCTTTGCCGAACTTCCTCCATGTGATGAACATCGCGGTCGTGGCAGCAGCCGCAGCACATAAATTCGTATTCACTGCTATTACTGATATTCTAAGTTCGTGAGCAGAGAGCGTGCTGCCCGGGTTGAAGCCGAACCAGCCAAACCAGAGGATGAAAGCGCCAAGCACAGCAAGCGAGATACTGTGCCCCGGTATCGGTATGGGCTTTCCCTGACTGTTATACCTGCCTATTCGCGGTCCCAGCATCAAACATCCAGCAAGTGCGACATATCCGCCTACTGCATGCACGACACCCGAACCTGCGAAATCGAGCGCACCGTATCCTCCTCCGAGAGCAGTCATGAAGTCCGCAGAGCTAAGCCAGCCACCGCCCCAGAGCCAGTGACCGTAGATTGGATAGATAACTGCACATATCACCGCACTGTAGATGACGTAGGTGCTGAACTTCGGTCGCTCTGCTATCGCACCGCTTACAATCGTCGCCGCAGTCGCACAGAATACCAGCATGAAGAACCAGGTCAGCATGGTGCCGACATCGTATGCTCCGCCTGCTAAGAAGAAGCCCTCCGTTCCCACGAGCATATACGCGGAGGTGCCCATCATCAGTGCAAAGCCAACCGCAAAGAAGGCAAGTGAGCCCACCGAGTAGTCCATCAAATTCTTCATCAGCGTCCTGTTCAATAGTGATCGCCTTCGTGGCTAACGAACAGTTGAGTTTTATATTCAAGCCGTCTAAACGCGGTAGAATTCAAAATCCTGTCCTTATCTATTTGAAATGCAGTTCTATAACGGCTTCGCATCCCCGAAGGGTTCAATACCACTCCATCGACTTTCTCCTCATACTTTCTCTTATTAAATTCCTCCAAAATAGATATGTTTGGGTCTGAATATCCACGAAATCACCTCACGAACTTAATCACACCGCTTCCAGGCGAAAATAGTATTCCATCCCGCTTCATCACCTCTATAATATCCTCAGCCTTCTCTCTTTCCATCCCCTCCTCCTCTGCGAGGTCGAGCACTTCTTCTATCGGAACCTCATCTCCATATTCCTTCTCCAACTCCTTTATTATCTCCCTTATTGACCTTGCACGGTCCCGCCGCGTTTTAGTTGTGCCAACGGTTATCCAATCAGTATCCAGCTTACCGGTTTCAGGGTCAACAAAAACATGTTTCAAACAATATGTAACCACGTTAATTACACGTTCAGCATCCTCAGCCGTTATTTTATCGCTTAACCTGGTCCGAGCCCTCGCTTCACCCAATCTGATTAACGCCTCTAACTGCCTTGCCGTCACGGGAACAGGTGCATCTTCGTCTTCATATCCCTGTCTGCGAAGTCCGATATAGAACTCCAGGAACTTGTTCTTCGCTTCCTCGGTCATCACTGGAAATACATTCCTCTTGCTCCATGCAACGTATTTCCTTAATAAATCTACGGGTACTGCCGGCTCCATTGTTTGCATCGCCTTCCCGAAATGCTCTCTTTCTGCTTCTTCCACTTTTCCTTTGTTCTCAAGCCTTGCATGCAGTTCACCAGCGTAATGCGTTTCTAATATATGTTCCGCAGTCTTTGTGTCTATTTCTTCATTTGGTCGGTCCATCATAGTAAAAATAAGGTCGAATCTCGACATTAGCGTGGGAGGCATATTTATCTGCTCCGAAATCGCCGTGTATTTATCAAAGCGGCCATACTTAGGATTCGCAGCAGCCAATAAGGCACATCGTGAGTTCAACCTCGCCATTATCCCTGCCTTCGCTATTGAGACCGTTTGCTGTTCCATCGCCTCGTGTAGCGCATCCCGATCCTCCTTTCGCATCTTGTCTATCTCATCCACCGCCGCTATTCCCTTATCCGCAAGCACTAAAGCACCAGCCTCTAAAGTCCAGCGCCCTTCTCCAAACTCGTCTCTAACCGCGGCAGCGGTAAGTCCAGCAGAAGTGCTGCTCTTACCTCCCGTATATAAACCTCGAGGTGCTAATTTCACTAAGTAGGTGAGCAATTGTGATTTTGCGACTCCAGGGTCACCAACGAGCAGCAGGTGTATGTCTCCTCTCACCCGCGTCTCATCTGGCAGCTCTTTTGGTATGCCTGCAAATAATTGGAGGACCATCGCTTCTTTTATTTCCTCATACCCATATATAGAGGGAGCAATGCTTCTTATGAGCTTCTCATATACATCAGGCTGATTCTTGAGCTCCATTATTTCTCGCTCATCTTCCTCGGTTATCTCTATCTCTTCAAACTCCTCTTCCATTATCTCCAGCGAATTGCCATCCAGGTAAATATCGAAGAAAGGCGTCTTCCCAAATTGTGTCGAGCGCTGATATGACCTGAGAATACCGATAACAATAATGCGGTCGCCGGGAGAGACCTCACCCGAAATGTCGTCTTCCAGATTAACGTCTATCGCTTGCGGTAATTCTCCACCTCTTAATTCCTCCGGCGATTCCTGTAACCTTATCTTTTGCGCGTTTGCGAATTTGCATTTATCCACCAGTAACTTGAATCGCTGTACCTTCCTACCACATCCACCACTTTCGCGCTCGCATTCCCCCGGCTCTTTGAATTGCCTTCCACTTTGCTCCACCGAGAAGATATGCCCGCAAAAGGGGCATTCAAACACCGCTTCCACTACCCGCGGTCTTACCTCAGTCGCCTTTGTGACCAACCCTTCTATACTCACCAGCTTACCTATGTCAATGCTTCGGATGTCACGTATCTTCACCTTTCTCGGAACCTTTATTATACGAAGATTGGCTTCATCAAGTGTAACACCCGTAGGAATATCCATTTCCCGCAAAGCTCGCGTTGCCGCTTCTAATGCCGCATCTGGGTCTTCTAAAAGCATATCGGCAATGTTCGGGTCATATATGTCCATATCAGAGAATTTGACAAATAAACTACGCTTTTCAGGATAAGAATTCGACAGCTCTATAAGCTCGTTCCAGCAATATCGCTTCAGAAAGTCCTCCCACCTCTCCGTTATTAGGTCTTGCATCATTTTAGCATCACCACTTTATTAAGAAAGACTTTTTAGAAAAAGTTTTATTTGGTAATGGTAAAGCATTCTTTTTTAATTAAAGAAAGGTCTTATGGATGAGAAAAAGAGTAGGTATAGAAGGGGGTCAAGAGTTAGGTAGGATGTCAGAGTTAGCGGTAGTTTTTGACGGTGCTGGTGTTTTATACGCACCTTTCCGGATCATAAAAGATATGGAAAGAGGATTGACCAAACGCAGCAGGGTCTCAGGAATAACCTGTACGGAGGGACTCGAAAGAGGAGCGATGACTATTTTAAAGACGAGATACGAAGAAACGATGAAAGAAGAAGAACCCTCTAAGATTCTGTCTGACTTGATGCGGGAGAAAAAAATAGAAAATAAGGTGGTTTATAAGAAAAATGGGATTAGTGACAGAGAAGTAGTGGAAGCAATTTTAAGCGATAAAAACGTTAAATTGAAGGATGTGCATGAAACGATGTCATTTTTAAGGAGGTGTGATATCCTTCCAGTAATAGGGGTGGGCTTGATTGTAGATATGGCAAAAGGAGGAGGAAGGATAAAATACGTGATTGCTGGGGGTATAAATTTTTTCCCTGGGACGCTAAAACTGCTTAAAGAATTACGTGCGAGGGGTGTCCTGCTATTTGTTGCATCCGGGGATCGTATAGAAGGAGAAGAAATGGCAGCTTATTTGCCTGATATACCTCCAGAGAATATATTTGGGATGATGAAGCCAGAGGATAAGAGGGAACTGGTAAGGAAGTTGAAAGAAGAGCATAAGGTGATGATGGTAGGAGACGATAGGAATGATTATCTTGCAATGTGGGAGGCGGATATCGCGGTGCTATCGTTGCAAGAAGAAGCAGATAGACCTGGCAAGATTTTTGAGGTTGCGGATTTCAGGATAAAGGATATAGGTGAGGTAAAGGAAATAATAGAAGAGATAGGAAGAGGGGATAAAAATGGGTAGCGCAAAAGAAGGCGGAGATTTGGAAACACTGGCAGAGGGGCTAAGAAACTTCGATGGTGTAAAGCGAAAAAGAGCTATAAGTGACCTTGTAAAAAGGCTTGGTGATTCAGATCGAGTGGGTAGTCGAACGATAATAGGATTCGGTGAGGATGCCGCAGTGCTTAAAATTGACAACGACAATTTTGTTTTACTTGCCGTGGATGGTATTTGGGGTAGATTGTTGAATGCAGACCCCTGGTGGGCGGGGTATTGTGCGGTTCTTGTGAACGTGAATGATATAGCGGCGATGGGCGGCACACCCCTGGCAATGGTGAATCTGACGTCAACGCAGAAGAAGAATATATGTGCAGAACTGGGAAGAGGTATGGAGGAGGGCGTGAAAAAATTTGGCGTGCCAATGGTTGGGGGTCATCTGCATCCTGACACCTCTTATGATGCACTGGACGTTGGAATAATCGGAACGGTAAAGTGCGATAGTGTCATATTTTCAAATGGTGCGAGACCCGGAGATAAGGTATTGGCAGGGATTGACCTCGATGGCAGAGTGTATCCGAGCTATAATCTTGCCTGGGACAACACGACAAAAAGGTCCCCGGAAGACATAAAAAGGCAATTGAATACAATGGTGGAGATAGGGGAGAGGCAGTTAGCAACTGCTGGGAAGGACATAAGCAATCCCGGCACTTTGGGTACGCTTGGAATGCTACTTGAAAGCTCAGGAGTAGGAGCAATTGTAGAGCTGGATAAGATACCAAGACCTGACGCGGTGGAGCAAATATCTTTTGAGCACTGGCTAAAGATGTATCCCGGGACGGGATTTGTGCTCACGGTCGAGAACGAGGAAAAAGGAGCTGAATGTATTAAGATATTCAGAGATGCAGGCGTAGAGGCTTCTATCATTGGCGAGATAGATAACAGCAAGAAGTTGAAGATAACAAATGGAGCGGAGACAGCAACGGTATTTGACCTCGACAAGGAGATAATAACTGGAATAAAACACAGGGATTAGCCCGTGTATGATGAGAGACGATTTTAATGATTTATACGAAAAGATAAGAAAGGGTGAGATCGAGAGAGAAGATGCGATAATTTTAGCGAATCAGCCTTTTTATTTGTTCCATCTCGCCGATGAACTGCGTAGGGAGAAGAAAAGCGATGTTGTTACCTACGTGGTGAACAGGAACATAAATTTCACGAATGTTTGTGTAGGCAATTGCAAGTTCTGTGCGTTCAGGGAAGAGAAAGAGCGCGGATATTTGTTGAGTATGGATGCGGTTTTGAGTAAGGTTGAGGAAGCGGTGAATAACGAGGCAACGGAGATATGCATTCAGGGTGGGTTGCACCCTGATCTCGCAATAACTGACTATTGTGGTATCATTGAAGCCATAAAATCGAATTTTGATGTACACCTACATGCATTTTCGCCGATGGAGATATACCATGTAGCGCAAAATTCGGGGATGAGCGAAGAAGAAGTGCTGAGAGAATTAAAAAAGGCGGGTCTGGGTTCTATCCCGGGTACGGCTGCTGAAATACTTGATGATTCCATAAGGGGGATAATATGTCCCAAGAAGTTAAAAACAGAGAAATGGGTAGAGATAATAAAGACTGCACATCGGTTAGGAATTCCATCAACTGCTACAATCATGTATGGGCATATTGAATCCCTGGAGAACAGAATAGACCATATATTTAAGATTCGGGAGATACAAAAGGAGACAGGAGGATTTACGGAGTTCGTGCCACTGAAGTTCATGCGAAAGAACAACGAATTAGGGAGAATGGTGAACAGAGAAATTCCCTTTTTGGAAAATGCAACTGTCCACGCGCTATCAAGGGTTGTTCTTCATCCTTATTGTGTGAACGTGCAAGCATCGTGGGTAAAGTTAGGAGTGACGGATGTGCAGAAGATGCTTCATTTTGGTGTAAACGATTTAGGTGGGACTTTAATGGAAGAGAGCATCTCAAGGTTATCCGGTTCCCTGGCTGGTGAATATATGAGTCCAGAGGACTTCGAGCGACTGATAAAGGATGCGGGGAGAACGCCTAAAAGAAGGGATACATTATATAAATTGTTATAGGCTACAGCCGAATGTAGATAAAATATTTGAGCGCTGAGAAGAGACGCTTTTCATTTATTTTATGGAAAAATCCATTCATAAGGATTGAACTCCGAAGGCGGGATATACATTATATCGGCATATCCCTTCTTTAGCAATTCGGCATTCAAATTTATCCACGTTCCATTTACATTGACATAAACAACTGCTAATATACGGTTATATTTATCATAGTGCTTATATTTTCACATTCGCAGAGGGGGGTGGCGGTGGTGGAGCTGACGGTGGCTGTTCTGTTGTAAATGTCATATCTGATCCATAATCTATTCCTACACCATTTGATGCCACAGCCCTGAAATGGTAGGTAGTATCCTCAGCCAACCCGGATATGCCTGCACTAAATGCCCCTGTTGATGATTTAGACGCCTTTGAGGTTGAACATCCATAGGACGTTGTTTTTCCGTATTCAAACCATACCTGGCAACCAATATAACCCGGGTGTTTTTTGTATGTAGGTGCTCCTGTTTTTTCAAGGTTGCCAGTTAGTGTTACCGAGGTAGTAGTAACTTTCGTGGCAGCTTTGGTTGTAACATCTGGAGCCCGGTAGTCGCTACACAGTGCCCAACAAGGAGCACACTTCGCCTTGCGATCCAAATGTCAAACGAGAGAGATTGACGGAACGATGGGTTTCTTAACCGAACACGAATGGATACGATACCTTTTTGCTTTTTAAATAGTATCCCCTTATTCCGAACTTTTCACCGCGCCCTTCGCTATCGCTTCCTCCACCGACGCCAAATCTTTCATTATAAATACCCGCTCCTTTTCTCCCTCTGTGGAGTCAATCGAATTCTTCAGAATCGGTGCATACTTCTTAAACCTGTCAATCTTCACCGTATATTCGGATGTATCCTCAATCAGGGTGGTTTTAAACCCCTTCCCCTCAAGGTACTTCATCACCTTATTCCTCTCGCCAACATTCTTAAGCTCGAATCTGTATTTATCCCTGTTGTAATAATCAGCTAAATCCATAAATATTTCTCGGTCACCGAAGAAATATTTGAAGCACCATAGACTTCCTATTTTGAAAATATTGATGGTGTCCCTTTTCACATCAGATGTCTGCCCGCTCATTTTTTTCCCCCTTTCCTTCTTATCTTACTCTTCAGTTCTAAAAAACTATCAATGCAAAATATATTATATCATAGTTTTAAAGTTAGATAGATAAGCTTTTCTATTTTTCACCCTCTCCTCACTTCTTTCCTCTGAGCCATCCGGTAGCCAGATACAACACTCATATACCCGCTCAACTGCTTATCCAATCGTTCACTACCCGTATCAACGAGAAGAAACGGCGTTTCACTCAACTTGTGTGGCGTGGCAAGCACAATCACATTTTCTACGCCGACCTTTTGTATCACTTTTGCACTTATCTGCTGATTCCCTCTGCCAAATACAAATCCCTGCGCACCAATAGGACTCACCAATATTTTCGCTTCTTTCTCCTTTTTCAACAATTGCAGCAATTCGCGCTCATTCAAATCCTTACCTACCAACTTCCCGTTCTTCACTGCGTCCACGCCAAGTAGTGTCTTTTCCTCTCCCAAACCCAAAAGCTCTGCAATTTTATGTATGGTAGTCCCGGCACCAAGAATATAAAGAGAACCATCCAGCATGAACTCACATGCGAATCTTGCTATCTCCTCCTTCGCTTTTTCTTCACTCACGCTTTGAAACAGGCTCTTACCCTGCTGAACCAGAACAGGCTCGTAAGGTGTTTGCGCATACCCAAATACCTTCATTCGCAGCTCGTTTCTCCTGTACGCATCTTCATCAGTATCCATTACCTCTGCGTCCCGCAATTCCGCATTACCCGCAACAAAATGCTCGACTATTTTCGCTGCACCCTTTGGACTTATCGCGAACACCGCGGAATGCATCTTCACACCCGCAGGGATTCCTAATATTGGAATCTCTTTTTTGATTACGCTGTACACGTCCCTCGCCGTTCCATCACCACCACAGAATAGGAGCAGGTCAATCCCTTCTTTCAAGAATGTCTTGCATGCAAGTATCGTGTCTTCTCTCGTGCTCCTTCCCTCGAACGAATACACCACTTCGTATCTTTGCGGATTATTTATGACTGCATCTTCACCCATCTCGCGTGAGCAAGTGAGAATAACGGAAGAAGCATCTATATTCATCTCTTTAATGCATTTCTTTGCCCTCTCGCATGCTATCGGCGTGGCACCTAATCTTAGTGCTTCTTCTACCAGTCCATCAGTTCCTTTTAGTCCTACTGACCCGCCCATTCCTGCTATCGGGTTGATGAGGAAACCTATTTTCATTTTGCCACCTTAGTCCTTTTACTTTTAACCTCTCCAGGACAAATTCTTTTACCTGTAACTTTAACCTTTTTTCGTAATAGGTTCTTCAGGTAGTACATTATTCCAATTTTTCTATAATTTTTCTTGATTTTTTTGGGTGTTTCTGCGAATTATATTTTCTTAGGATATTCAGTGTGAAGATAATTAGCGAATCTATTTTGGAGATGTTCGCTATCGGGCTCATCAGAGTTTGCCA
>JAPDIG010000013.1:9596-19631 GCA_025966525.1 Candidatus Methanophagales archaeon
GTGTTTCTGCGAATTATATTTTCTTAGGATATTCAGTGTGAAGATAATTAGCGAATCTATTTTGGAGATGTTCGCTATCGGGCTCATCAGAGTTTGCCAATATGTTTTTTTCCAAATCTGCGAAGACTCTTTCCACATCATTCATCCACGAGGCGTTGGTTGGCAAGCGGTGATGTTTATTCTGTTTTTTCATCGAAAGAAACAACTTTACCCTTTCTCGGACGATTATTTTTGAGTGCCTCTATCCGTTCTTTCTTGGATTGATAATTGTGGTCGTTACTGACTTTTGTGCGTTCTTCAATCTGATTTTATTCTTATCGAGAATCCTCTTAATTGTGCTCCAACTTATCATGTCCCCCCTCTCTTTCAAATATCGCTGAAGTTTGGATATTGAGTCCAAAATATTACTTTTTACTTATGATGGGTTGTACTTAACTTCCTCTTTGAACTGATTCTCCACCATACTATGACAAAAGCAGGATATGCTTATATAAAACATATTTCATTTGGAGCAAGCCTCCCGCGAGTTTTGGTAAATAAGCTATTTATCTGTGGAAACTACTTTGGATTTTAGAATCTTTTCATCTATAAAGAATGGAAGTTTGTATTGTAAGGGAAACGGGAGGAGATATGCTGAGGGCAAAGAAGATTTTTCAGGGTAGATTTGAGGAGCCAGAGGATTACTGTGTGAAGATGTACCAACTCATAGCTTCTGAGGAAGGACCGAAGAAACTGTTTGTCGGTGGTCTGCATGGAAAAGAAGGTCTGTACACAGCACCTATTCTTGAAAGGTTGGCAAACGAAGCGGTGTACATTGGGGAAGCAATAATCATCCCCAGTCTTGTTGAGAAGAGCAAATACGTAGATGTTTTATCTGAAGAATACTACCGGAGCAAGGAAGGCATTAAATTGCTTCGCCTAATCCAAAAATACAAACCTTATTTCTATTTCGAGCTGCACGCTTATGGTAAACAGTCATATTCCAAGCTAACCGATCCTGATCGAGAACTCAGAGTAGGAGTTCCTCCTTTCGTTGACCTCAGAAACGGAATTCTCTTAGGTTCTATCGCACCTATACTGAGGAGTAAGTTCACCAAGGCCGATTTTTGCGTGACCATAGAGGTTCCAAATTGGAAAAGCGAGAATGAAAAAGTTAGAGCGGAAATTTTAAAGATTTTGAAGGTCGCATTAAGGAAAGCAAAGCGCGAAGAAGTGATGCTCGAGCTTAGAATGAGGTATCCCGCACAAATAAAAAAAGCGGAGGAGTTGTTTCGACAATACTACCGTTACGAGTTGAAACCGTTTTGAGATTAAAGCCTAGATAATCTTATAATTTTCTAAAAATATCTATCACTAAACACATTAATAAGATAATCTCTTGCGGAAAAATGAACCAAAAGGCTAATATCATTGCAGTAGCGGGGAAAGGTGGCACGGGAAAAACCGTAATAGCCTCGCTACTACTGAAATTCCTAACAGAAAATGGGATGGGAAGAGTGCTTGCGATAGATGCCGACCCTGCAACATGTCTTCCAAGCACATTAGGTGTGAAAATAGAGAAGACAATAGGAGACATAAGAGAAGAGATAGCATCGCCTTCACAGGTCTTTTTCTCTGAACACATGCCCACTGATATGCTAATTGAGTATAAGATAGAGGAGATAATGGTAAACACTCCCCGGTTCTCGATATTAGCAATGGGGCGTTCCGAAGGTCCTGGCTGCTATTGCCTGATAAACGATATGCTGAGGCATTTTATTGATAAGTTGTCCGCTCGGTTTCCTATAATTTTAATAGATTGCGAAGCCGGATTGGAACATCTAAGCCGCAGAACGACACGCGATGTGGATACAATGCTTTTAGTGAGCGACCCCACGAAAAGGGGTATAGACACGGCAGCGAACATAAAGAACCTTGCAGAGAAGTTACAGATTGACTTTCGGCACATATATCTGGTGTTGAATAAGGTTACAGAGGATGAAGCGGTGAAGAACGCCCTGGATGAGATGGTAAAGAATAGCGGGATTACGCTTGTCGGAACAGTTCCAGAGGATGAGAACATAAGTGCGTTTGATTTAGTAGGGAAGCCAATAACGGAACTGCCTGATGATTCTAAAGCGGTTGTTGCCGTGAAGGAGATATTTGAAAGGTGTTTCCCACACCTACTATAAAATTACAGGCAAATTACCAACTCACTTTTTAGAAAGCTTCTCGATCAAAATACTTTTCCCGCAGTTGCTGCATCTTACTCTGTAAGGTCTCCTTTTGAATACCACGCTTGATTCCTGCTCGTCGCCACAATACGGACACTTAAGCTTGTAGTTAAACTCTTCTTCACCTTTTCTACGCCACATAAAAACTTCACCACTCTTCTCACCCTGCTCGTTCGGCAGTTTCCGACTCGTGATGTATGCGAAATCCTTTATCCCTTTTATCTCAAAAGGAGGTTTCATATCCCATCCCTCTCCTGTTTATTTACGAACACGCCATCTTAACAAAACACCTTCGTCCATCCTCTTTGCACTTAAAAACTCCAGTTTTACCATTTTTTCTTCCAGGGTAAATCCTTTACCGTCCACAAGTGTAGGCGCATTTTCACCACCTATTATCATATTCCCAACATATATATATATCTCATCAACGAGCCTCTGCGAAATCAAAGACCAGTTAAGTGTTGCACCACCCTCTACCATTAATCTGTTCACGCCTCGTTGCCATAATAAATATAGAAGATTCCTCAAGTTCACTTCTTCCTTACCGCAGATCAGAATCTCCGCTTTCTCCGCTAATCTTTCCATATCCTCCACAATTGCCCGCTTAGACACCGCAATTATTCGTTTACCTTCTCCTCTGTTCAATATTTCTGCATCAACTGGTGTTCTCGCCTGGTTGTCCACCACTATTCGCAACGGATTTTCATCTTTCCGTGCCTTCCGTCTTTCTTCCCTCCTCTTTTCTGATTTTACCGTTAACGAAGGATTATCAGCTAAAATAGTGCCTACACCAACCATTATTGCATCACTTTCCGCCTTCAGTGAATCAACCCTATCAGAATCTCTCTCTCCGCTTATTCTCGTTTGTCTCCTTTCTACCGTTGCTATTTTCCCATCCGCACTCATTGCGGCATTTATTAAGACAAATGGTCTGGGTTTTTCCATTTTTATCTTTTCTCCGCCTCTTCTACACTCTTTACAAATTCCTCTCTAAACATTTTCTCATTAAAAATTATGAGGAAGCAACCATTAAAAACAGTTTTTATCCAAATTTACTTTCGCATGGATAACTAAAGAAGATTTTAAGTCCTTTTTATTAATAAAGAACAACAAGCATTGTGAAAGAAAAATGATAAGAGCAATATTTGATGACATCGGCAGTTATCCATTGCCCGAAGGAATAACAAAAGAATGGATAAAAGAAGCCGTTGCCAAAATTGAAATTGAACCTACTTCCTACAAAACTAAACTTTACGAAACAATAAAAGACGCAATGCGCCAGAAAATAAATGCGGGTGTTGACGTTCCTAACTATCCTCAATTTCAGAATATGATCTCTCAATTTATCGAACCAATCATGGACAATGAAAGAACGGAAGCGCCACTGCTTATACGAGAAGAAGAGGCTGAGATGATTGAAATGGATGCCTTAGAGGAAATGGCAAAGGAGTATAAGGAAACGAAAGGAGAAAAATTAAAACTCCGGATATGCGTTACTGGTCCAATAGAGCTATATTATAACCAATTTCCACCTCCTGTGTATATTGATGTGCTATCGAACCTCGCGAAATCGGTAGGAAGGTTTATAAAACATGCGGTGGAAGAAGCGAAGTGGAACCGAAATTACGACGTAAAATGCGTCTCAATAGACGAGCCAAGCATGGGATTAGACCCCCGTATAGAAGAGGAGGGTATAATTACCGCACTTGAACTCGCTTCTGAATATGCGTTCAGAAAGGGCATTGATACACAAATACACCTCCACTCTCCTATCTTTTATGAGACCGTGTGCCAGGTGGAAGGGATAAGTGTGATAGGACTGGAATCAGCAGCAAATCCTTCACTTTTAACGCTGATAGATAAAACTCAACTCGATAAATACGATAAATTCCTCCGTATTGGCGTATCAAGGACTGATATACTTAGCATGGCTGCGGAATACGATGAAATACACCACACAAACGCATTTAAGGATAAGGGCGTCTTGGATGCTGTGGTTAATGAGTATAACAATCCAGATAAAATAAAGGCGCGGATGGAGAAGGCTTATTCCTTCTTTGGAGAACGAATAAAATATGTGGGGCCTGACTGCGGATTAGGTCCTTTTCCCAATCAGGAACTGGCGTATCTGGTTTTGAAAAATACGTCTGTGGGGATAAAGGCTTTTTATAAAAGCAGAGTATCAGAACCGTAGGATAAAAAGTTTCTTTTTTATTGAAACATTTTTGCTAACTATTAAATTAAATATAAAATGGATAAGCTAAGGAGCGTAGCGAAGATAAACGAAAAGATAAAAAAAGGAGAAGCAGTTGTTCTCACCGCTGAAGAATTCAAGCAGATGTTGAGAAATGAAGAGCTGGCTACCACAGAGAGCGTGGATGTAGTAACCTGTGCCACATGTGCTATAATGTCCGGTACGGCAGCAATTTTATCCATACCCATAGCAGAAAGAAACGAATTTGAGAGAGCAGATAAAGTCTGGTTAAACGGCATCCCGGCTTTTCCCGGTCCATGCCCAAATGAACGATTGGGTATCGTGGATGTATTCGTTTACGGAACAGCCCGTGCAAACCATGAGTATGGAGGCGGGCACCTATTTCGCGAGATAGTGGAAGGTAAACAAATAGAAGTAATAGTAAAAACCGGTGACCGAATAATTGAAAGAAAAATAAGTAATAAGGATTTACAATTCGCCAGGATGATTACCACTCGCAGCTCATTTAAAAATTATATGGCTTTCGTGAATCCAGAAGAAGGCGAAGTTGGCAGCATCTTCTCACTTAGGGGATTGAAAGGACCCTACAAAGAAATTTCCGTAACCGGTAGTGGAGAAATTAATCCCTTGGAAAACGACCCTATGCTAAAAACTATTGGTATTGGAACAAGGATAATGGTGAATGGTGCAACGGGATATGTAATTGGTGAAGGAACGAGAAGTAGCGAAGAAAAACCAAACCTTTCGGTGACTGCTAATATGCGGGAGATGGATGCGGAATTTATGGGCGGATTCGTCACGTCAACCGGTCCGGAGTGCATAACTTCCATCGCTGTTCCCATTCCTGTAATTAATGACGATGTATTTTCTAACCTCAAGATTATGGATGAAGAGATAAAGCTGCCAATAGCGGATATTCATGATAGAATACCGTTTGTAGAGAGCAATTATGCTGCGGTGTGGCAAAATACCGATTTAGAAATACGTTTTGATGCCCATAAATGTGTGCAATGTGATGTATGCGATGTGGAGGAATACTGCCCAACGAATGCTTTTTCCAGGTCAAAAGGCTTTGACGCGTGTAAATGTTTTAACTGCGGTGCTTGCATATTTTTATGTCCTGAAGGTGCATTCAAAGGAAATCTGGGGCGTATTAAAATATATGATAAGGACATTCCTATAACCCTGAGACAGTCAAACAGGTCAAAAGCGAACGAGCTTGCAAGGAAATTGAAAAATCAGATTGTAGAAAGAGAATTCATGCTCACAGCACCTGTTGATTATTTGAGGTGAGCGAAAGGATGAAGTCAAAGGTATTAGCATTTGAAACAATAGGCATTGCAAATAGAACAGAAAAGCCGAGAGATGTAGGGCTTACAATGGTGCTCGATAAAGGTTTGGGCTATCATGCTGCGCAAGATTTGGTGGAATACACATCCGAATATATAGATATAATTAAGCTGGGCTGGGGAACGCATAGACTATGTTCGGAAGAAGTGGTCAAGAGGAAGATACAGCTCTATACGGACAACAGTATCATGGTATGTAATGGAGGGACACTGTTTGAGATTGCCTACCAGCAAAGAAGAACAGATGATTTTTTTGAGTACGCCCATCAGATCGGTCTCAGGGCTATAGAAATATCAGATGGTTCTATACGAATTAGCAGAGCAGAGAGAAGCGAAATAATAAGGAAATGTAAAAATATGGGATTTGAGGTATTTACAGAGGTAGGGAAGAAGAATCCTCTTGAAGATGCTAAACTTTCGTTGGATTACCGAATAAAGGAAGCAAAAAGTGATATGGATGCGGGAGCAACAAAAGTGATAATTGAGGCAAGGGAATCAGGAAAAGGTATAGGTGTGTATGATAAGGAAGGGAAGATAAAGGAAGACATGGTAAAGAAGCTTATAGAGGGGATAGGATTGAACGAGATTATGTTCGAAGCTCCGAAAAAGAGCCAGCAGGTTTATTTTATACTTAATCTTGGGCCCGAAGTTAATCTTGGTAATATAAAGCCAGAAGATGTGATTCCTCTGGAAACCTTGAGAAGAGGACTGAGGGGTGATACATTTGGCAAAATATAGAATTACCATCGGCGGTGATAATATTCTGTGCGAAGGGGTTACAGAGATAGAGGAAATCATGGTGCTCATTGATGTGCTAAGAGCATCGAGCACGATTGTTACCGCTCTGGCAAACGGCGTAAAAGAGGTGATACCGGTAAATAGCGAAGGAAATGCTTTCGGATTAAGGAATAAAGGTTACATCCTGGCAGGGGAACATAACGGAGTAAAATTGCCCCATTTTGACCTTGGGAATTCTCCTGTTGAATTGCTCCGGTATATCGAACAGTCGAACATCGAGAAGATCGCCTTGAAAACAACTAATAGCACTGAATTGTTGACCAAAATAGAAAGCGCACTCATCTGCTCAAGCTTGAATTTAACTGCCATTAAGCACGAATTAGAAGATAAGGGCACGAGTGCGAATTTACTGGTGGTGGGTGGCGGACGTGGGATAACAGAGGACCTTGCGGTGGCAATGGCACTTTACAGTAGTCTAAATGATGGGTTAGAGATAAACAAAGCGTATCTGAATGAGTGCATAAGCCGCTGTAACACCGCAAAATATCTATGTAAAATCGATTATAAGAAGGATGTTGAATTTGTTTCCAGGATAGACAAATATGATGTAGTGCCGGTATTGCGAGGAGGAGTTATCGGTATAGCGTAGTTGAGTGAAAAAGACGCATTTCATCCCGGCAAAGTTTTTAAAAGGAGCAAGGCTAAATGAAATTAATTAAATTAAAGCGAATAAATAAGGGGAAAGGAAATATGCCTGAAAAGGATAGAACAATAGAAGTATTCGATACAACGCTGAGAGATGGAGAGCAAACGCCAGGCATTTCGTTTACTAAAGAGCAAAAAAGAACGATTGCAAGGCAGTTGGATAAGCTTGGCGTGGACATAATAGAAGCAGGGACTCCGATTACGTCAAAGGAGGAGAAGGAGGTAGTGAGGCTTATCTGTAATGAGGGTCTATCAGCAAAGATATGTGGACTGGCAAGGGTTCTAACCCAGGATATTGATGCTTGCATTGATTGTGGGGTCGATATGATCCATATATTCGTGCCTTCTTCTAAAATTCAGCGCGAACACACAACAAAGATGAGCGAAGCCCAGGTGAAGGAGCAAGCCTATAAGATGACGAGTTATGTCAAGGAACATGGTTTTGCGTGCATGTTCTCTGCAATGGATGCGACACGGACGAAACTGGATTATCTGATTGATTTGTATAAAAATGCGGAAGAAGCAGGTGCAGACATCTTAAATGTACCGGATACGGTGGGCATAAGCGAACCATTTGCGATGTACGAACTTGTAGGTGAGATATATCGTGCCGTAGAGGTCCCAATCAGCATACACTGCCATAATGACTTCGGTCTGGCGGTAGCGAACAGTCTGGCGGGAGTGAAAGCAGGTGCTTCCCAGGTCCAGGTATCTGTGAACGGAATAGGGGAAAGAGCGGGAAATGCAGACCTCATTGAGACGGTGATGAGTTTGAACTCGATTTACAGACTCAGAACAAATATAAAAACGGAATATTTATTCGAGACGGCAAAGCTTATTGAGCGCTTAACCGGCATACAAATCCCGGTAACAAAACCCGTGGTTGGCGAGAATGCCTTTTCTCATGAGTCTGGAATACATGCGCATGGTGTGATAGTAAAAAGTGATACATTTGAGCCCGGGATAATGACTCCGGAGATGGTAGGGCATAGAAGGCGAATTGTGCTTGGAAAGCACACCGGAAGACACTCGATAGAGAAGAAATTGTCGGAAATTGGATTGTTTCCGCCGAAGGAACAGGTGGATGAGATACTCGAAAGGGTAAAGGAACTTGGTGCAAGTGGTAAAAGAGTTACTGATGATGACCTGTTTAGCATCGCGGAGGTGGTAATGGGTGAAGTCGCACGACACAAGCGGGTGGTAACACTGAAGGAGCTCTCGGTTATGACCGGGAACAATTTGATACCCACGGCATCACTGAAAGCGGTAGTGCGAGGAAAGGAATGCACATCTGCACAGATGGGTGTTGGTCCTGTGGATGCCGCGATAAAAGCGATTCAGGAAATAATAGGCGGTGAGATAGGCGGTGGCATTGAGCTTAAAGACTTCAGGATCGAGGCGATAACCGGAGGTTCTAATGCTCTTGCAGAGGTAATCGTGGGTGTGGAGAAAGGAGGGAGAATGGTAACCGCGAGAGGCGTGAGGGAAGACATTGTGATGGCTTCGGTGGAGGCATTTATCAATGCGGTGAACAGGTTGATGCAAGAATGAAATCTGGATGAAGAGTTGGTGTAAAAACTTGGATGTACTATAACAGGTGCAAAAGTGCCTTACACCAAAACACCTGAGGAACAGAGATTGAACACTATCCAGAGCTTGGTGTATGGAACCCGTCTTTACTACTCTCGAATAACACAAGAATTCAGAAGAAAGTAGGGAAGGGGTCACAATTTTTTATTTATTATCCTGTCCCTTACTTGATGAAGAGGCGATTTTAAAGTTTTGTGATAATAGTTTGAATTAATTACAATAGATCATAAATTATTGATAATTGTATCCGAAAAATAAGACAAAGAGGGGCATCTAAACAACGAATGGAAAATTATTTAAGCTCCAAATTTCATAAAAGTTCTTTATGCAAGCCGAAAAAAAGGGAACGAAAAAAACTTTTGAAGACCCTGAAATGATGATTGATGTGGGGAATGAGTATATGAATATGAAGAAGTATCAGAGAGCGGTAGAAATTTTCGAGCGCATAATAAAGGAAGAGAAGGGACTTACTCATCTGGCTAAAGCATACAACGGTTGTGGAATTGCATACGCCGTACAGGGCAAATACGAGAAAGCGATCGAGAACTTTGAACAGGCGTTAAATCTAAGCAGGTATTTAATAGATTTCGGTGCAAGGACTTACCATAATCTCGGGCATGTCTATGAACTTATGGGAGATAAAGAAAAAGCGAAGGAGAATTTTGATAAGGAGAAAGAGATAGAGTTGGACCTTTACCACTATTGGGTGACGATGAGTGACCAATTAGAATAAACTTTCTTTCTAAAGAATGGAATAGATAAGCCGTTCATAACTGTTTCTGGCGTAAGTAAGAAATTTGAAGGCGAAGAAGTCTTGAGAGAAGTAAGCGTGGAAATACGAGAAGGAGAGCAGGGAAATCAGTTTTTCTTCATATGTTACGTGGCAATGAGGAATATGCACCTACCGCGGGAGAGATATTCTTCAGGGTAGCGATGTGCCCATCATGCTCATGGGCAGAGGCGCCCAGCAAAGTTGGCAGTGAGTGCATTAAGTGCGGTGCCGACTTAGAATTACGGGAACTGAACTACTGGAGAGACAAAGAAGCGAGAAAAAATAAAAAAGCGAGTTGCTATTATCTTGCAGCGCACTTTTGGGCTATATGGTGATTTCAGAGGGATGGTTTAGAGCGTTGGTGAAAGGCATCGTGTCGCTTTAGCCCAGATATTGATGAAGGAGCCGACAGGAACGATGGACCCGATAACCAGGAACTGCGTTGCCGATGCT
>JAPDIG010000013.1:19731-26845 GCA_025966525.1 Candidatus Methanophagales archaeon
AGCGTTGGTGAAAGGCATCGTGTCGCTTTAGCCCAGATATTGATGAAGGAGCCGACAGGAACGATGGACCCGATAACCAGGAACTGCGTTGCCGATGCTATAAAGTCCGCAAGAGCGAATTTAGGTATGACCTTCTTAATTGTCTCTCATGGTAATCGCGATAAAACCTTTGGCGGCAGGTAGCTTAAAACCTACTGAATCATTGTTCAAGTTCATTTATAGATATGCAGTCTCGATAACAGTTGGCATAGCATCAGATGCGGAGATGGAAGAGACTTATTCAGTTGCGAAAAATTGCTTAACTTGGGAATAAGTTTTTGTCCATAAGGTCAGCGATTTCCTCAAGTTTGCTTATTTCTCGTTTCCTGAAGCCGATGAAAATACCACCAAATTTACCACCAACTAACGTTCTCGTCTTGGCGCCGCGCGGAAGCACTTTGTTGAGCAAGGGATGAAGGATTTGCACTTTGTCTTCCTTTGTAGTTATAATCAGTATTCCATTTTCAATTCCTATAATCCAATTGGATGTCTTTGCTTTGGGAGGAATTATGCTGTTCAGCCTGGGATGCTCGATGTCGAGATGCGTCACGGTGGCTCTTGAATAACCTTTGAGATGGATATAAACACTTGCGTGGGGCAGTTCTTCTGCGTTAAGACGAACTTTTGCATCCAGTGGCAGTTTGCCTTCCCCTGGTCCGGTCATGGTTAAAGCGAAGAAAATGATATACATTTTCATAGCAAGTTATAGATTGTTTTGCAGGATACTATAATTGTTCAGCGAATTCTGGGTGAGGATAAGGAAGTATATGAAATAGAAGCGGAGACGGTTTACTCTTTCTTACAGCCAAGACACATCAGTGCGTGAAAGATTAAAGGATACACTTATGCGATTATTCCACAACGCGCCATTATAGACCGGATGCTTGGTGATAAGTTGCCTATTCCCGATGGAACGATTTATTTTATCCTACTGGACAGGAAAGAGGAAGCACATTTTGTATGTGCGGTGCTTAACTCTGAACGCGTTCACAAATTTTTAAGTGCACGAAGCGGGACGAGCAAACGGGGCTGCGGTTTATAACATTTTTTATGCCGTTACTAATTGAAGGACTGCCGCTGGCTTTAAATATCACAGATCTTAAACTTAAATAATATCATGAAAACATTGCACAAGATAATCATTAGCGATTCAAGACGGATGAAGGAACTCCCAAATGAGTCAGTTCACCTTGTTGTCACTTCACCGCCTTACTGGCAACTGAAAGATTACGGAGATGAAAAACAAATCGGTTTTCACGATAGTTACGAGGAATATATTAATAATCTTAATTTAGTCTGTAATGACTGTCAAAGGGTTTTACATAAAGGCTGCCGTTTGTGTATTAATATTGGCGATCAGTTCGCTCGTTCTGTTTATTATGGGCGGTATAAGGTCATCCCGATAAGAACAGAAATAATCAAGTTTTGTGAAAGTGCGGGTTTTGAATTTATTTTAATCTTCAAGAAATACGGAAATAAGGTAGGTGCAGTTTCAGATGAAATAAGAAAAGAGATTGAAAGGTTAGAAAAAGAGAATGAACTTGAATGAAGAGAAGGAAAAAACGGAGAGAATACCCTGGGACGTATACTGGATGAACATTGTACGTGACGTAGCAGAACGTTCAACATGCCTGAGAAGGCAAATAGGTGCCTTGGTGGTTAAAAATAAGGTGATAATATCCACGGGATATAATGGTGCACCGAGAGGATTTCCACACTGTCTCGATGTCGGGTGCAGGCGCGATAAATTGAATATCGCATCAGGAGAAAGACATGAGGAGTGTGTCGGGGTGCATGCAGAGCAAAATGCACTGTTACAGGCGGGTAGAGATGCAGAAGGTGCTACGCTGTACGTAAACGCATTCCCGTGCAAGATATGTGCTAAGCTGATAATAAATGCAGGGATAAGAAGGGTGGTGATGTCAGGGGATTACAGCGATAAGGAAGGGTTAGAATATTTGAGGATGGCAGGTATAGAGCTTAAATTTATTTAAAATTCTATTATAAATACACAAAGAACTATAAAATTTTGTTTACCATGTCCGGCAATACGTTTGGAAAGATATTCAAGGTGACAACCTGGGGTGAGTCGCACGGAGAAGCGATGGGTGTAGTTATAGATGGCTGCCCCGCAGGACTTGAGCTATCAGAAGCGGACATACAGCACGAATTGGACAGGAGAAAACCCGGCGTAAGTGAAATAACAACAAAAAGGAAAGAAGCAGACGAAGTGAAGATATTGTCAGGGGTATTTGGAGGAAAAACTATTGGCACTCCTATTTCTATGCTCGTGTGGAATAAGGATGTAGATTCAAGTCCTTATGAATCCATAAAAAACATCGCGAGACCCGGTCAAGCAGATTTCGCTTATCAGATGAAGTATGGATTGAGGGACTACCGTGGTGGTGGAAGAGCTTCTGCACGTGAAACTGTTGCGAGAGTTGCAGCTGGCGCAATAGCGAAACGTATTCTGGCAACTCATGACCGTGCCATACAGATTTTAGGGCATGTGGTAGAAATAAGGGGGATAAGGGCGAAAGAGGTAGGATTAGAAGAAATAAGAGAGAATGTAGAGCGGAATGCAGTCAGGTGTGCGGATTTAGAAGCTGCGAGGAGAATGGAAGAATTAATAAAAGAAGAGAAAGCGGAAGGAGACAGTGTGGGTGGCATCGTGGAAGTAATTGCACTGGGTGTTCCAGCAGGCTTGGGTGAGCCAGTTTTTAATAAGTTAGATGCAGAACTTGCGAAGGCTTTAATGAGCATCGGCGCAGTGAAAGGAGTTGAGATAGGAGCAGGATTTGAGGCTGCGAGGATGAAAGGAAGCGAGATGAACGATGAGTTTGTCATAAAAGAAGGGATGATAAGAACGAGAACGAACAATGCAGGAGGGATTTTAGGCGGTATTTCAACTGGGGAGCCAATAATATGTAGAATAGCAGTGAAACCAACTCCTTCTATCTCAAAGCCGCAGAGAAGCGTTGATATGGAGAAGAAGGAAGAAGTAGAAATAAAGATAAAAGGCAGGCATGATCCATGTATATGCCCTAGAATAGTTCCTGTTGCAGAAGCGATGGTTGCCCTGGTGCTGGTGGATAATTTGATGCGTAACGAAAGTGCTGTTTTTTAAATATTAGAAACGCCAGCTTTACCTTTTGCACACTCGCAGAGCTTCTTCCTTTATCTTCTTAGCTCGCTTCTCTCCCACACCAGGAACTCTTTCTAACCGCGCCATATCAGCTTTTGCCACCTCTTCAGGGCTTTTAAATCCTGCGGAATACAATCCTCTTGCGATTACCCTGCCAACGCCTTTTATAGATACTAATCCAAGCAAGTCAGTTTTAATACCATGCTTTATCCTGTCCTTTAACACGCTTAGCTTTGCATACATGTCCGGATATTGAAGATATCCTGCCATCCTCGACGCTGCATAACATATCCATTCTAAGACGTAGATATTATTGTGAATCTCTCCTGGGTATACTCCAAACTTCTCCTTCATCTCTGGATACGTGAGCTCATCAATCCATGCATGCGAGACGATCGCACTACCCAATGCATGCGCACCGTTATATACCCATTCAAGATCCTCGCTAAGGCTACTCGCTATTTCCATCGCTTGATTCGCTTCTTTCACCCTTAGCGAAACTACCTCCTCACATCTGCATAAAAGGAGCAAGAGGTCAAAATCCGATATTTTTGTTTTTCCCTTTTTCTCGAACTCACTCAAAACTTTTATCCCCTCTCTTAGCTCCAATGCTGATTTAGTGGACAAATACAGCCTGGAAGAGAGCGCTCCAAACCCAGTAGCTCTTATTTCTTTTCCTTTCATCTCTATGAACCCTTCCTCTGATAATTCCGTCAGTATGTCTTCCATTTGGGCTTTTACAAGTTCCATTTGAGCCCGGTTTTGAAACGCATAGAAGGTGCTGTTAAGAAAATCGAAGATTTGATCTGGATTATGCGCACCACCAACGATAGTGGCGAGAATCTGCTCTGTCATCGCGTCTGCGGAAAACTGAGATTCTATCTCCTCTAATTCACCATTTATGTAAAAATCCTCTATTTCCTCGCGCTCATCTTCACTCCTTGCCACTATCAGCGCTATTCCATACTCGTCAAATTCCGGTCTCCCCGCACGACCAAATACCTGTTTCACCCAACACACCGGCATCGGCTCGTTTCCTCTGCCAAGAGTGAAAAACTTATAATTCCGGATTAGAACCATTTTTGCAGGTAAAGAAACGCCCATTGCCAGCGTTGGCGTGCAGCATATCACTTTTAATATCCGCGCTCGGAAACCTTCTTCTATCGCTCTCCGCTGCTCCGGGTGGAGCCACGAGTTATGGTAAGCAACGCCACACCTGAGCATCTCTGCAAGGTCGTCCACACCAATGTCCACGTGCTCTGCGAGCTTATCCAACTCCTCACTCGCCATTTTCAACTGTGCTGCGATTTTTCTTGCAAAAGATGCCGAACCCCTCTTTGTATTTACAAAAACGAGAACTTGCGAACCTTCGTTTGCCTCCTGTGCCACTCGCTCGATTATCTCCTGGTCATTCTTTGCCAGGAATACCTCCTCTTTTAAAGGAACTGGTCTCCATTCGGAGCGTATCAAAGAAGCATGCAGCCAGTCACTAAACTCCTCCGCATTTGGTATCGTTGCAGATAAAGCAATGATTCGCGCGGCACGATTAAAACTCATGAACCGCGCCATTGCTCCTTCTAACCGCGGTCCTCTCTTCTCCTCTCCTATCACATGCACCTCATCCACAACCAGAACCGAAATCTTTCTTAACCAGGAGGGCTTTATCCTGGTGAGTGAGTCCAGCTTTTCCAGTGTAAGAATTATGATGTCATATCTTTCAAGGTACCTCGAGGAACTTTCGTAATCGCCCGTTGATATGCCTACTTTTGCAACACCGCTGTATTTGTCCTTAAAATTTAGGTATTTCTCGTATGCTAATGCATTTAAGGGCACGACATAAAGGCATTTTCCGGAACCACGCAAAATTGATTTTAACATCGCCAATTCCGCTAACAGCGTTTTTCCGCTTGCAGTAGGGGAAGAGATGACGAAATTTTCGTTTTTATCGAGCAAACCTGCTCTTATCGCATCTTCTTGCGGCGGGTAGAGCTCTATGTCGCTATCACCGAAAATAAACTTCATCCCTTTTCCCAATTTTAAGTCTGATAACCTCATTTCGAAAATCACAGAATCCATAATAGAATATCAATAAATATACATATACTACTTCAACCTTTTCTATTTTAATTTTAATTTAATTCCAAATCAAAAAGAAACTTTCGGTTGTGAAAAAATGGCAAGAAAGCAAAAGAGAAAGAAGGGGAAGAAGACAAAATCAGCAGGCAGGTTTGGAGTGAGATACGGACGGAAAATAAGAAAAGCCGTTGCAGAGATAGAAGAGAAGACAAGAACCGCACACAAGTGCCCGAAATGTGAAAATAAGTCAGTGACAAGGATAGGCACAGGTATATGGAAGTGTTCAAAATGTGGCTTCACTTTCACTGGGGGAACCTATATCCCAAAAACTCCGATGGGCATAACGGCACAGAGGGTGATAAAGAGGATGGAGGAAAGAGGAGTAAGCACAGAAACGCGAACAAATATAGAGACCGAAGCAAAGGTAGGAGTAGAAAAGTGAGGTGAAAAATTAGAGTATGGGATATTACTGCTTAAGATGCAAACGGATTGTTGAGATAACCACTGAATATCAGGGGGTAAGATGCCCATATTGTGGCTACCGGGCATTGAGAAAGGAGAGACCGGAAGTAGTGGTGAAAAAAGTAAAGGCAGAGTAGAATGGGAATCAAAGCGGAATTTGTGCTTGAGGATGAAGAAGAAACAATAAAGACGGTGTATGAATCCATAAAAGAAGAGAAAGAGAACAAGACTAAATTAGAGTACAAAGATAAAGACAGACGCTTTTTTGTTGACGTCACCCTCAAAGAAGGTAAACTAAACGTGTGTATAAACGGCGATGATATAGTGAAGGTGAGAGCAGCAGCGAATACATGGCTTCGGTTGTTGAAAATAGCAGAGGAAATGGTGCAAGTGGTGAGAGAATGCGATTCTCATGGTTTCTGAGCGGGATACCGGCATTGGTGTTTCTATTGCTCATTCTTCTCATGTTTTTGGGCATATTATGGCTGATAGTTAAATTATTGCCTTATATCATCATAGCAGTAGTAATTTTGATTTTGATTCTTGTTTTAATGTATTTTCTATGGAGGATTTTTAGTTAAAATTCGATTTCCAAATATCTTTCCATTTCGCTCATGTTTAAACCTTTAACACAGCTCTATTTTGACTTTTTATTTAGTCGAATTTCCGATAAATGGTCACACCTGTTGATATAATGGTTGGTACATATTTATGTTTTTCGGTTTTCCAAAAAATCGAAAAGCTTAAATAGGGATACTTGTATATTTATAAACAAGTTCGTTTAAAAAAAGGCAGACTATGTGATATAAAAAAAGGAGGTAAAAAGAAAAGATGAGAAAAGAAGAAGCAAAAACGAAAGTAAAAGCATTGGCGGTGCTCATGGCGTTTCTCCTGAGCGTTTTTTTAGCCGCCGCCGTTGCGGGTCAGGCAGTGCCGCCGCAACCAGTACTTAACCTCGGTGCTGTCGTAATAGGGTTAGAAGCAGATGTCGAAGGTCAGGCATCATCGCCCCTCGCTGCGCCGGAAGGGGTATCCGAACAAAGCGAAGAAGAGCAGCAAGCGGATTACAAAATATTGCAAATCTCGCCGAAGCACGAGTGGTTCGAGCTGAAACCCGGTGGTGAAAAAGAGTTTACGGTGAAGGTAAACAACAAGGACGAAGAGACGGTATCCACAAGCCCACGCATTGAGGTTCAACCGTTTGGCGAGTACTTCCTTGAGGAGGACTGGATAACAGTTGAACCAAGTAGTGCGGAGATAAAGGCAGGTGAGGAGCAGGAATTCACCGTTACGGTGAAAATACCAGAAGATGCGGAAATCGGTCATTACAGCGCACAGGTCGTATTCACAAATGATACGATGCCAACACCGTATCTAGCACCGTTCCCAGTG
>JAPDIG010000014.1:0-1778 GCA_025966525.1 Candidatus Methanophagales archaeon
CATTCGCAACCATCTTCTCCTGCCACGGTTCTGGATCGGTGAGCAGCTTATTAGCATCTATATTCTCCTTCGCAACCCGTGTGAAGATTTCCTCGTCTGCAAGGTTCATGAAATCGCTTAAAGCAACTTCTCTTTCTGTCTTCTCGCGATCCAGATAAGTTTTTAGGACTTCGCTATCAGCTTCGAGGTAAACGCAATCTTTGCTCCTCTTGTCAAAAAAGGCGAACCATAGAGGGGCATTATAGGGTTTATGCACATTTATTAAGTTTCCCTTACCTCGCGAAGCACCACTGGTTAGCATTACGCCGTCAAGCGCTTTTTCTGTGGTATAATCCGCGATTTTTGCTACATAGCCCGCATCTGTCAGTGCCAGAATGTTTGTCTCGCCTTTGTTAAATGGCAATTCTTTCATTGCTCTATTTGCAGCTTTGAACCCTATTAAATCCAGCACCGATAGATTCTCTTCACCAACAAAGTCAACTATCGGTCTTAATCCCGGGTAATCGCTGGTGATACTTTCTTGTGCCAATCCCGTTACGGTGAATACGCTGCACAAGAATATCACTAAGATCACAACAGCCACATTTCTTTTCATCTTCTTTTTCACCTCCTTTTGTTTTTAATACCTAATAGCTTCACGCAATATATTTAATGATGCTCGTACTTACTTCTCAATTTCCTTACCTCCTCATGCGTGTGCTCGTGGATATGCAGATGAATGTGCCCTCCATTCACCTCCACTGTCCTCGTCAGGTGCTTAATCGCTTCGTCTATGGACAGAGGCAGCTCTTCGCAGTTATAACCAAAACACCTTAACACTTCAAACAGCTTGAACACCTCGGGAACCTCCAAATTGTTCTCCTTTAACAATTCAAAATCCGAAAATATCTTCTGCGACGTACCTTCTGCAATTATCTTCTTATTCAGTACATATACGCGCTCTGCAAGCTCAGGAACAGCATTTACGTCATGCGTGGCGATTACAATGGTAATCCCTTCCCGTTCGTTCAAATGCGTTATAATTCCTACTAATTCCGCCCTGCTCCTTGGATCAAGATTAGCCGTGGGCTCGTCAAGCACCAATATTCTTGGCTCCATAGACATAACAGCCGCCAATGCTGCTTTCTTCTTCTCGCCATAGCTGAGATGGTGAGGACATCTGTTTTCATAGCCTGAAAGCCTGAGTGCCAAAAGAGCTTTTTTCACTCTCTTACGAACTTCTTCCTCTTTTAGCCCCAGATTTAGAGGACCAAAAGCGAGGTCATCGAAAAGCGTAGGCATGAACAATTGGTCATCCGGGTCTTGAAAAACAATTCCTACTTCTCTTATTATATCTTCTCTTTTCAACTTGTCCACGCCCTTACCAAAGACTTCTACCTCTCCATCACTCCCTCGCAGAATTCCATTAAGATGCAGCAAGAAAGTTGTTTTCCCTGCGCCATTCGGTCCAACTATCGCAACTCTCTCACCCTCATACACAGCCATATTCACGTCTGCCAGCGCCCTTGTGCCATCTGAATACGTGTAACTGAGGTTCCTTACGGTTAGCGCTTCTCTTTTCAATTGTTTTACCTCTTTCTTATCAGATATGTTATTTTAATATTACTTCTTATTTTATATTCTTAAATAATGAAATATCGAAAAATTTTTAAATGCACCTAAAGAGGGCAGCGATAGTTGGTGCGATTCATTCGAGTTCGGACCTTCAGATTGGCTGCAAGAAACCACAGCCAAAAGAAGAATCAGGTCCGCAACCGATGACAAACCCCACGTTCAAT
>JAPDIG010000014.1:1878-25643 GCA_025966525.1 Candidatus Methanophagales archaeon
CGCTGGAGGTTATGATAATGCCTTACATATTTTTTAATTTCACCTTCTGCAACAAAATCATTCACAAATCTGATTAACCTGTTCCGAATCAGGTTTAACAATGAATCGAATTCTGGAGGAAAAGAAGGGGCAGTGAAAGGAGTTTTAAAACCGATGGTTACTGCGTTCGTTTCCTTTTTGTATTTTTGGATTTCCAAAATATAAGCGAAAATGGCTGCGGTTTCAGAAGGTGGACTCGTAAAATGAGGATTGAAAGAAACTTTTTCGCAAGCTAAAAACCTTTACTAAGAATGCTTACGCTGTTTTTGCTTCGCAAAAATAATCATGCTTCTGTGAGCACGCCTCCTTTTTTAAAGAAGGGTCGGTAGAAAAAGGTTTGATCCAAAATTAGGTTCTTTTGGTAAAGTAAAGCTTTTCTTTCTAATTACATCCCTACTAAAGAAACCACATGCAAAGAAATAGCAAATCCCATAATAAAAACTGCCAATAAGTAGTCCTTCATGCGAATCTCAAACTTAACCAGCGTTTTCTGATACCCGGTATAGCCCCGTGAACGCATTGCCCGATACACTCTTTCCGCCCGTTCGTAACTTCTGACAAAAAGCATTCCCAGCGCTTTCCCTATTGTTCTCAACGCATATATAGTAGTCCTCAGTTTGAATCCCCTGGATACCATTGCCATCCATATCCTTTGAAACTCAGCCACAAACACAAAGATATAGCGATAGGTGAACATAAGCATTTGCACGAGCGAATTAGGAACTTTCAGCCTATCCAACGCTTTTATCGTTGTGTCAAACTTCATGGTCCCAATCATTGGAAAGAGGAGTATAACGGCAGAAAAAGCCCTTACGGTAATCAAAGACCCTGTATATAATCCTTCCGCCGAGATGCTCAGGAAATAAAATCTGGCTATTTCTTTTCCTGGAAAGGTGAACATCAGAATTACTAAAAAGGATAAAATGAACATGGCAACCCATTTCAAATAGCTTAACACAAAAGTGAGCGGGATTCTGGACAGAACAAGCATAAAAACAGCAAAAAACAAGCCAACGAAGGCGATTCTTAAATCCGGTATAAGAACTATGGAAAAGATAAGAAAGAGAAATGCAATTATTTTCACCCGTGGATCAAAGCGATGCAACGGTGAGTCAAGCGATGCATATCTGTCAATCTCTGGATATTCTATCATAAACCTTACTACTTCTTCTTCAGCTTCCAGCTCATATATAGCATCGCAGCTCCTGCTAAACCGATTAAGTAGCCAAAACCCGCGATAGTTCTCGTGTATAAAGGCATTTCTGTTCCCATTCCACCAGCACTTGTACCCGCAGTTTCTTGACTCAAGTTTATCACAGCTTCTGCTTTATGCCCAGGCATGTGAACAGCATCAACGACAACTGTATAACTATCTACTCCTATCTTTGGAGGAAAACTGAACTTTCCTTCATCGTCTGTCACCCCTTCCACATATAAGTTCCCATCTTTGTCATATACCTTTACGTCAGCATCTCGACATGCGACATTACCTCCAAAGTAAGCTTCTATTTCTATTTCGCTTATCTTGTGAACTATATGCAAACGATGAGCACTCACCCCACTTATGCTTAAACACGATAGCACCAGAAGTACTGCAAGAATACCAAAAACTAATTTGCCTTTCATCCCTTTTCACCTCCTAAACCTTCTATTAACTCTGGTTTTACCTTCACCAGGAAGGCAACCACGGAGCCCACAATCACCGTCTCTATCACTATTATCGGAATGTGATAGAGGATCAGTGCTTTTATTGCCCATTCGTATCCTTTCCCTAAAGTAAACAACATTCCCGCGGTAAAGGAGACAGCCAGAGCCACGGCAATTCCACCTGCTAACGCCCCTATCAGTCCGGCTTTACCTGCTAAGGATTCCGAAGGAATCAGTTTATTCCCTGCTTTAAAAATACCATACGCCACTAATGCCGGCACACCCATGTCTATCGTATTTACTCCAAGCACGGTTATGCCTCCATGCCCGAAGAGGAAAGCCTGGAGAACAAGCCCGATAAAAATTGCGGGATAGGCAAGGATTCCAAGTATTATGCCCATCAAGCCACTGAGTATGAGATGCACGCTCGTCGGTCCAACTGCTATATGAATGAGGGAAGCGACAAAAAAAGCCGCGGTCATCACCGATAACTTTGGTATCTCCTCCACTATACTGCCCTTCCTTTTGCCCCACCAGAGCGCTACTGCTATCAATACAATTGTGATTACCCATCCCGCTGCCAATACAGGCAGAGATAATATTCCATCAGATATATGCACCATTTTCGTTTTTGCTTTTATTTTATCTGCCCTTTCTCCTTTTTACCAGGTACACCACGATTAACAACCCTGCGACAGCAGTTATCACGCCAAATCCGGGTGCTCCTTCGCCAGCAGGTGTTTTCAGTGCTGCTACTTTATCTTCTAAGGATTTTACTCGGCTTTTTAGTTCTTCGAATCCCGCGGGAGCCGCGGCTTCTGCCTCTGCCTTCGGTGGGAACGCATCCAACACTGGAATTATAAACACGCTCCTTTGCGTGAGCCCTTCTACCTCCGGTCCGTATGCAGCAACAAACCATATCCCCGGCTCGTCAAGCGTGTATGCGAATTCTCCATTTTTATCCGTTTTTGTTACACGCGTGAACATCATCGGCGGATCATATGGGAACATCGTCTCTGCGGTTTCTACCACCTCTTTGCCAACGTCCAGTGTGTGGTACTTCTCAACTTCTACGTCTGCGTCTGGAAGAGCGTTTCCATCGTATAACGCCTTACCTGTAAATACAAAGCCCTCTTCTAAGCCATAAGGTCGCGTGAACGGGACGATTTCAGCCTTCTTCCCTAGCTCAGCGTCCCAACCTTCCCATGCTTCTTCTCCGCAGTGAATGATTGCTTTTACATAGTCCGTCAATTTCTGGTCTTCGTCTTCATATCTTACAAACACAACGGAATCACCCCGTTGATCAACAGTGAACGAGGCTTTGTAGGCTACAAAGTTTCCAGGATTCCCTTCTTCATCCATGCCATCAACGGTGATTTGCGTCGTCGTGAGTTCTTCAATCGTGCCGTCTGGTTTCATCACAGAAACTTCAGGTGTGGATGCCATATCGAATGAAATGTGCTCGTAGGGGTGTCCCCACATTATATACACCGTCTTTGTTTCTCCAAGCTCGGCAATGTAGTCTTCAGGTGTCACATCCCATAAGGTAGCCTTACTATCACTGGGGAAGACCATCGTAAAATGTGCACTCGCCATCCCCGCTACGCTCGCAAGCAGTATCCCAGCTAATAAAATAGTCGCTATCGTAGTCGCCTTTTTTCTCCTTTTCGTCATCTTCTTTTTTACCTCCTTTTGTTTTTAATATCTAATCTCTTAATAAAGATATTTCATGCTATTTAAATAGTGTTGGTATTACAAATTTCAATTTTAAAAATTTACTTACACCTTCATCTGTAATTAAGTTTTTATAACGTTAGAACTCTAATAAGTTAAAAAGTAAGCGAGAGAAATTCCAGATGAAGGCAAAAACAAGCAGAGAAGAAGAAACGAAATCTGTACTTGTAACAGACCATATCTCAGAAGCAGGGATAAAAAAGCTGAGGGATTTTGCAGAAGTGGATATTGAATTAGAATTGAGCAAGGAAGAACTAAAGGAGCGTATTGCGGGATACGATGCGTTAATCGTGAGAAGTGGTACGAAAGTGACGAAAGAAATAATAGAAGCAGGGAGCGGGGGTAAACTAAAGGTAATAGGTAGAGCAGGTGTTGGTGTGGACAACATAGACGTGGAAACAGCGACGGAAAGAGGAATAATAGTGGTAAATGCGCCGGAAGCCAATACTATCTCGGCTGCCGAGCATACCATTGCAATGCTGCTCAGTTTATCGAGGAAAATACCAGGTGCGAATATGTCCCTGAAATCGGGCAAATGGGAAAGAAAGAAACACATGGGTGTGGAAGTAAATGACAAAGTATTGGGCGTAATAGGTCTGGGAAGAGTGGGAAGCGAAGTAGCGAAGAGGGCAAAAGGGCTTGGAATGAGAGTCGTTGCATACGACCCTTTTATATCTGCGGAGCGTGCAAGAGAGCTTGGAATTGCTCTTTCAAGCTTTACTGCGGTTCTTTCTGCCGCTGATTTTATATCACTGCATACGCCACTGACAAAGGATACGCATCACCTGATAGGAGAGAAAGAGTTCAGGTTGATGAAAGACGGTGTTCGTGTGATCAATTGTGCTCGTGGAGGGATAATAGACGAGGGTGCGTTGAAGGATGCGCTAAAGAGCGGTAAAGTGGCTGGAGCGGCTCTGGATGTCTTTGAGCGCGAGCCACCCGAAGAGAATGAATTGCTGGAAATGGAAGAAGTGATTGTTACGCCTCACCTGGGCGCGTCAACAGAAGAAGCTCAGAAGGCTGCCGCTATGGTTATTGCAGAGGAGGTTATAGAAGCGTTAAAGAACAAACCAGTAAGAAATGCCGTGAACATGATATACGTGGAAGAGGAATTGATGAGTGCCCTAAAGCCTTATTTAGTATTAGCGGAGAAACTCGGGCGACTCTCAGCACAGCTCATACCAAAATCGAGTCGGGTAGAGCAATTTAACGTCTCTTACGAGGGTGAAATAGGAGCCGCGGGAGCTGGCATAGGTAAAAATACAAGGTTGATAACCGTAGCAATGCTAAAGAGCTTCCTTTCCTGGTTTACCGATGGTGTGAATTACGTGAATGCCGAGGCAATAGCGAAGAAATTCGGGATAAAGGTCACGGAAAGCAAGACCGAGGACATTGAAAACTTCTCTTCTTTGATTAGCGTTGCAACGAGCTTGCGGGTAGAAGAGAAAGGAAAAGAGAAGGGGGAGATAAAGACCGTTGCCGGTACACTATTCGGAAAAGATGACCCGAGAATAGTGAAAATAGATGGATATAGAGTAGATGCACTGCCTTCGGGTTATATGCTTATATGCTCCTTCTTAGATAAACCAAGGGTGATAGGACCGGTTTGCGTGATTTTAGGTGACAGGGGTATAAACATAGCGGGGATGCAGGTAGGGAGAGAGAAGACAGGAGGAGAAGCTGTTATGGTGCTCAATGTAGATGGGAGCGTTAATGTGGATACAATGGAGGAGATAAAAAAGGTGAAGAACATATTTGATGTGAAACTTGTGAGGCTTTGATAAAGATGACAAAGAAAAAACCAAAATTTGAGCGATATGGATGGAGGAAAAAGAAGAAATTAAGTAAGAGTTGGAGGCGGCCTCGTGGGCATGATAACAAGATGAGGGAGCATATAGCGGCGAAAGGTGCAAGAGTGAAAGCAGGGTATAGGAGAAAGAAAGAAGAAAGAGGATTGCATCCTTCAGGAGTGCGAGAAGTGCTTGTTTTCAACACGAATGACCTTGCTAAGGTAAAGGTTGTAAAAGAGGAAATAGAAGCAGCACGGATAGCATCAGGGGTTGGAAGGAGAAAGAGAGAGCAGATAGAAGAGGAAGCGGCAGTGCTTGGTATAAAGGTGCTCAATCCTACGCGTTAGCCATGCCAAAAAGAGCTCCTGATCCCATTACAGAAGAAGAGCTGAACAAAATCTTAGATGCTGCTATTATAAATGAGAGAGACTACTTAATTTTGCGGCTGCTTGCAAGAACAGGCATTCGTATAGGTGAGCTTTACGGTGTGTATAAGCGTGAGCATGGGGGGTGGATATACGGGATACAAAAGAAGGATATTGACTTCCGCAATAAAAGGCTGTGGGTATATTCATTGAAGCAGAGGAAATATGTGAGGAGAGAAGTCCTTGTTGACGATGCCACCATCGTGCTGCTGAAAAGATACACAGAAAAGATGAAAAACGATGCTTATGTGTTCAGGGGCATCTCGTATAGACAAATTCAGCGGCTGCCGAAGAAGTATGCGCAACTTGCGGGAGTAGATAAGAATGTGTCCTGTCATTCTCTTCGACACTTCTTTATCACGCATTCATGGAGAAAAGGGATAGATATTGCCAGACTTCAATACCTCGCCGGTCATGCGGACTTGAAAACCACGATGATATACACGCATGTGACAACAGAGGATGTGGAGAAGAGATACAGGGAGATATACGAAGGCGATTCAAAATTTTAATTTAATCACGTTATTTCCGTGCCACGATGCTCCCCGTGAACGGCATCTAAAATATTACGGGGATTGCTGCCATCAATGACTAAGGTTTTTATCCCGCTTCTTTCTATTATCTTCGCGGCAACGGGGTCTATAACAATTCTCGACCCTGCTTTTAGTTCCTCCTTCGTAGTAATGGCTACGAGTTCCTTTGCCGTGAGCTTATCGTATTTCCTTGCATCTGGATATATGCGAGGGTCTGCATCATAGACGCCATCTACCGATGTCACATCTATGAAGAGGTTGGCATTTACATATTCAGCAAGAATCGCAGCCACGGCATCGGTGGTATAACCCGGGCTTACGCCACCCATCACCGCTATTTTCCCTTTTTCTTCCTCACCTTTCACCATCGCCTTAGCTTCTGCAACTTCTTTATAATCAGAGAAAGGTTCGGGATACACAGCATCTTTTAAGGCAGAGATAAGCAATTTTGCGTTTACTCTCGTTAGGGCAATTCCTATATAATCGCAGGTCGTTTCGTTCGCGCCCAAATCACGTGCTATTTTTATGCATTCTCGCGCTGTTTCTCCACCTCCGGTAACTATGTAGAGATTGTATGATTTCGCAAGCTTCTTTAATACCTCCGCAACTTTTTTTATGCTTTCGGCATCCTCAAAAAAAATGCTGCCCAATGAAATGACTACTTTCACCATGCTTATTCATTAATAAACTATGTTTTAAATTGTTTACCCTTTTCCAACGCCTCAAGCATGATTTTTGACGACCCCCTCACGCTTTTTATCTCCAGCTCGAACTCCTTAGCGAAGTTTTCAACCGTTTTTGAATATTCTCTCTCTTTCTCATCCGCTTCGGAATAGCATATCTTCACAACCCTTCGGTAATGGTTCCGCATGAGTTTTATTATCCTCGGTGTGTCAACAGCAGCACTTCTGTTCATCCGCCCTGCTATAATACCAATAGTAGATTCCAGGATTACCTGAGGCTCCTTTATGATTGATGCCCCCGCAGGGGTCATGAAAAAAGTTCCTATTTCTTCCCGTAGCAATTCCTGAACCCTTTCTCTACCAAGCGCAATCTCTATACAATTGTTCAATATTTCCCCTCCTTTGTCCCTCGGGATCGCCACGGGAACATCTGCTTCCTTGATTACGCGCTCCATCTCGCTTGCTGTGCTTCCACACAACCCGTATCCCAATAAAACGAAATTCACTATGGCACTCATTTTTTTTATGCCCTCTTTCACCTCCGCCAGCAGTTTATCGGGGCTGTCATGCATTCTCAACTCCATCACTTTAATAATCACTGAATCCCTGATGTCATATTCACGAATTTCCTTCTCTATCTGCTCGATTGTTTTTTCTTTTATTTTTATTTCATCCGCAGCCAGCTCACTCCAAAACCTCTTGTTTACCCTTCTACCTAATGCATTTATCGCGGGGTTGCTTGTTTCATGCAGCACGAAAAATACCTTATTCACGCCTGTTCTTTCGATTATCTCTTTTATTTCTCTTCTTAAAATCTCGCATGTGATAATCCCGATGTGCATGTCGTGGTTTATTCCACTACTTCCACGCCATATTCTTTTTCGAGAAATGCCATGCCCTCCTCCCTGCTTATTCTTTGCTTGCTTGGCAGCTTCTTTTTCTGTATTCTCCTCTCTTTTATTCGATACCCTGGCCTTTTTAACGAAACTGAAACATCCATTCCATATATTCCTACTTTAGGGTCGTAACGGATGCCAAAGTCGGTGTGTTCCGCGATGCCAAAAGAGAAATTGCCATAGGTGTCAAATTGACTCACAAGGAGTTTATTTTGTATTTTAAAACATCGTTTAAGGAATTCTTTTGCTCGTTCTCGTCTCAGCGTAACCTTGCACGCAATCGCTTCACCTTTTTTTATACCGAACGGTTGTATGGTCTTTTTAGCCAGTCGCTTAATCGGTTTTTGACCCGCAATGCGCTCCAGAAGCTTCTCCGCTTTTGCTAACTTCTCTCCGCTCTCCCCTACTGCCATATTTATCACTACTTTATCGATCTCTATTCTTCTCATCGGATTTGCTGTCATTTTTCTCTAACTTAGTATTTAACCTCCGGGATCTCTATTTTTTCTTCCCCTACCACAAAGACATAATCATCTATGGTCTCGAAAGTCCCCTCTTCGCCAAACGGTTTTATCTTTACCACATTTGACTCCGGACTTTGTACTGTTCTTATCTCCTCTATTTCACCAGTCTGAGCAGAATGCTTACCGCCTATCACCATCACTTTACTCCCTTTTTTATATGCAAAATGCTGCAAGATTTCGGTATCAGGAAGAGAGATCAGCAAAGAATCCTTTGTTTTTATTTTCTCTGCACGCTCTTCTTCTAAAAGAATGTTCCTCCCATCATGCAGATTCAATTGTATCTGTCCTCCTTTTAGCATTCTCTTCCCGTTCACACGACACAGTTTCTTGGACGCCTCCTCCTGCCCTATCTTCACCAGTGATAATTTCCCTTTTTTGTCTAACAGAACTATATAATTGTCTTTAATGCGTGGAATGGAAAGGATATCAAAGATGCCAACCGGGAACTTTAGGTCTTTTCTCACTCTGCCATTGACCACCACCTCTCCTTCATTCAATATCCTTTTCGCTTCCTTACTACTGTCCGCTAACTTCAACATGTCCCTTATGATCAAAAGCAAAGGCATGCTTCTATCCCCAGGATGCGGTCCTGGTCTGGGTTTTACTGTCCAGTAGGCGGTTTTCCTTTCTATTCGCCAGCTACGTGGCGCCGCTATCCTCTTTTGATGTTTTCCCATTTTTGGTTAAGCTTTTCTTTTTAAGAAAAGGTTTGTTTACGCATAAGCATATTTCACGAAATCCTCTGCCTTTTCTGCGAATTTCTCCTGTGCTTCAGGCGTTACAGTCGGTCTTACGCTCTTAATCGCCGTTTCAAAATGCTTCTTCTTTATTACTATATTCTTTACCGCTTCCTTCACATGCTCCTCGCTTATTCCCGAGGTGATAAACTCCCTTAAAGCACTCATCACCGCTTCTTTAACAATTCCCGCTATATCAGCTCCGACATAGCCATCGGTTCTTTTTGCAAGTTCCTCTATATCTACGTCCTCTCCTAACGGCTTTCCTCTCAGATGAACCTCAAATATTTTCTTCCTCTCCTCCTTATCAGGTGGCGGGATATAAATCAGCCGGTCAAGCCTCCCGGGTCTTAGCAAAGCGGGGTCCACCATGTCAGGTCGGTTTGTCGCTGCTATGATAATCACATCCTTTAGCTCTTCCAACCCATCCATCGCGGTCAACATCTGTGAAACCACTCGCTCTGTTACATGCGAGTCATAACCCCTTCCTCTCACCGGTGCAATTGAATCTATTTCATCAAGGAAGATAATACAGGGTGCAGCTTGTTTCGCCTTCCTGAAAATTTCGCGAACCGCCTTCTCTGACTCACCTACCCATTTTGATAATAGTTCCGGTCCTTTGATTGAAATGAAATTCGCTTCCGTCGCGTTCGCTACTGCCTTCACCAGCATCGTCTTTCCAGTCCCCGGGGGCCCAAACAAGAGGATACCTTTTGGTGGTTTTGTCTTCAACCTGTCAAAGGTCTCAGGATACTTAAGCGGCCATTCCACAACCTCTTTTAATTCCTGTTTCGCGTGCTCTAAACCTCCTATGTCATCCCACTTCACATTCGGCACTTCTACAAAGACTTCTCTGAGCGCAGAAGGTTCTGTGCTCTTTAACGCTTCACTGAAATCTTCTTTTGTAACCTTCAGCTTTTCCATCACTTCCGGTGGTATCTCCTTCTCTATGTCTATCTCCGGGAGGATTTTTCGTAGTGCATGCATTGCAGCTTCTTTACATAACGAAGCGAGATCAGCTCCAACAAATCCATGCGTGAGGTCCGCGAACTCCTTAAGACTTACGTCCTCTGCCAGAGGCATCCCCCTCGTATGCACTTGCAATATCTCTTCACGACCATTCCTGTCCGGAATGCCTATTTCTATCTCACGGTCAAAACGACCACCTCTTCTTAATGCCTCATCCAGTGCATTCACCCTATTTGTTGCACCAACTACCACTACTTGCCCCCTTGATTCCAAACCATCCATCAAAGAAAGAAGCTGAGCTACTACTCTCCTTTCCACTTCTCCTGTCGTCTCGCCACGCTTCGGCGCAATGGAATCCAGCTCATCGATAAAGATAATGGAAGGCGCGTTTTTGCCCGCTTCCTCAAATATATCCCGCAGATGTTTCTCACTTTCTCCGTAAAACTTGCTCATTATCTCTGGACCAGAAATAGAATAGAAATTGGCGTCAGTCTCGGTAGCCACTGCTTTTGCTATTAGTGTCTTTCCAGTTCCCGGTGGTCCATACAGGAGAACGCCCTTTGGTGGATCTATCCCTAATCGCTCGAATAGTTCAGGATGTCTTAGAGGCAGTTCGATCATCTCTCTTATCATCCCTATTTCTCGCTTCAATCCGCCAATGTCCTCGTAAGTCACGTGGGGAACACCTATCGCCTCTTCTCTCGGCTTACGAAGCACAATCTCGGTATCTATTTGTGGTATTACGGTGCCTAACGGAACAGTATTGGTAACGACAAAAGTAATAGGATTACCCAGCATCTCTACTCTTATGATTTGTCCTTTTGTAATTGGGCGTCCTTTCAATATCCTTGCCAAGTATCTCTCGCCACCTGCGATTCTTACCGGTTGTGTAGGCTCAAGCGTAACTCTTTTTGCCTCCTTCACCTTCGTCTTCCTTACTCGCACGCGGTCATCTATTGCAACACCGGCATTGCCCCTTATGCTCCCATCTATGCGTATTATGGATTTATTGCTGTCAGGAGAATATCCAGGCCATACAATAGCAGTAGCAATATTCTTACCTTCTATTTCTATTACATCTCCGCTTACAACACCAAGTTTACGCATCGTTTCGGTATCTATCCTCGCTATCCCTCTGCCAGCATCCCGGTGATACGCCTCTGCTACTCTCAATACTGCCGACTTCTCTTTCCCTTCTCCTTCTTCATCATTGCCTTCTCCTCTGCTCTTCATCTCCCTTTTCGCCTCCTTCTCTAAGGAATAATAGAATAACTAAATTAAATAAACATGTTGGTTGTAAAGTAAAATAACAAGAAAAAGTGATAGCGGAAAAGAAATTGAAAATAGCAGTTGCAGGGAAAGGTGGCGTAGGTAAAACAACCATTGCAGGCACGCTTGCTCGTCTTTTTGCACGAGATGGGCATAGCGTAATCGCAGTAGATGCCGACCCTGCAATGAACTTGAAATTTGCCCTGGGCATAAATAAGAACCCTACGCCCGTATCAGAATTAAAAGACCTGATTTTCGAGCGGACTGGTGCTTACACCGGAACTGGCATCTACAAACTAAATCCAAAAGTGGACGATATAATCGAGGGCTATGGTGCAAAAGGACCGGATGGTGTAACATTACTGGTGATGGGGACGATAGAGAAAGGAGGGAGTGGATGCACATGCCCTGAGAATGCATTTCTTCGCTCTTTGCTGCGACATATCTTATTCAAAAAGAATATGGTTATAATGGACATGGAAGCAGGGATAGAGCATTTAGGTAGGGGAACCGCAAAAGGGGTTGATTTGATGCTTACTGTGGTAGAGCCCGGGATGAGGTCTGTGGAGACGGTCGGCAGAATAAAGAAGCTTGGTGAGGATATTGGTATAAATAACATAACAGCAGTGATAAACAAAGTTACGGATTCAGAGATGGTAAAGAAGGTAGAAATTAAATTGGCAGAGATGAACATTCCGCTGTTGGAAATCATTCCTTATGAGCAATCCTTGATAAAAGCAGATATGGAGGGTAAAGCACCGTTAGATATAGGTGGAGAGCCAGAAGCGGTTGAGCATATAAAGAGGATAAAAGAGAAGATTTTGAGTTTCGCGAATGCTCTTGTATCTCTGCCTTAAAGGCATTACATATACGAAGATTTATAGTCCGAATCAGGCGATTAAGGCTACATTTGATAATCTTCCATAATGTTGAAATCTTCAGGTTTAATGTAAGAGAATCCATTTTTCAATGCAGCAACTCTGTCGCTTGGCAGGTCAGCAACATAAATACAAAAGGCAGGTTTATAGGTTTCTTGGACCTTCCTCAGATTTTCCGGCTTATGTGGGTCCCCGCTAAGGTAAAAGTCCAGATTGTTAATATGCCGTTGAACCTTTTTGTAAGCGCCAACAATGCCAACAATAAATCCTTTTTCCTTAAGCCTTTTAACAGTTTCAATCTTTATCCTACCCGGACACATTCCATTGTTCCATCAACATCAAAAGCAATAACTACATTCATCAAAAATTTATCAATCTAACTTCTTTTTAAGCTTTAATGCTTCCTTTTTTAGTGCCAATACTTCTTTTTCCGTCATTTTATACTTTACCTATTTCTCTTTTGGCATTATAAAAATATCACAGTTAAGATTTTAGTTATGAAAATGCGTTGGCAGAGGAATTGGTAGAATTGATGAAGGTCAGCGTTAAGGAAAATATCGCGGAAGCCGTTCTGTTATCAGGCGGATTGGACTCTTCAATAATTGCCTGTTTAGCAGGTAAATATTCCAACTCCGAATCTAAACTGATTTGTCTTTTGGTGGGCTACTCTGAAGTTGTTATCACCGGCTGTGCTGATATTCCTGCTGCAATGCGTTTTGCAAATTCATTCGCTCCTCTATGCCCGTTCAGCACGGGAATAACCCATTTACCATTCTCCTCTATGCAGATTACCCAAGGATCCTCAGTCTTCTTCTTCGGTTCTATTGCCCTTACCACCACACCTATAGGTAGAACAGCAACAATGTTCTTCTTCTCTCTGAAACTTTCTCTTATCGCCATGTAAACGCTTTTCACCTTTTCATCTGCATTTCTGCACGAAATCTTTTCCGAGCATATCAGCTCTGCATCGAATCCTTCGGCTAAGAGCACTCTTTTCACTTTCTCCGCAGTTACAACTGATTTCTGAGCCAGTGAGAAAATGGCAATCATAGCTCTCTTCGACTCCTTCCTCTAACCACATATTTTCACAAGATTTTTTATTTGTACAATACTATGCTATATTTAAAAAGGTGACAAGATAAAATGGTAAGCATTAAAGTGGTAATGGAAAATAGAAGAAATGCTATTGCTTTGCTCATATTAGGTTTTTGTTTGATTTCCTTGGTGCTCGGAATTGTGATCATAGCGAGAGGTCCTTTTGATATGGGTGGCATAGGTGTAGGCGGTGATAAAATAGCAATAATCAACATTGAAGGTGCAATCGTGGGCGGGGAAGGTGGGTTCGGGATATTTGGTGCAGAATCCGGTGCAGACGACATTGCAAGGCAGATAAAGCTTGCAGGCGAAGACTCCTCTATAAAGGCAATCATACTCAGAATAAATAGCCCCGGAGGAAGCGCTGCGGCATCTCAGGAATTACACACGGAGGTATGTAAGGCACGAGAAAATGGTAAGATAGTCGTGGCTTCGATGAGCGACATAGCCACTTCTGGCGGATATTATGTTGCCTGTGGAGCAGACAAAATAGTTGCGAATCCCGGAACGATAACAGGGAGCATTGGCGTCATCTTTTCTCAGTTGCAGTACTCTGAACTGCTTGAGCGGTATGGGATACGGGCTAATGTGATTAAGAGCGGAGAGTATAAAGATATTGGGTCGCCACTTAGAAATATGACCGTGGAAGAGCGTCAAATACTCCAGGAAATGATTGATGACATTTATTTTCAGTTTGTTCACGCAGTAGTGGAAGGCAGGCAGATGAACGAGAGCGAGGTCTTGGAGCTTGCTGATGGCAGAATCTTCACTGGCAGGCAGGCAAAAGAATTGGGATTGGTAGATGAACTGGGTAATTTTCAGGATGCTATTGACCTCGCAGCGGAACTGGCAGGAATAGAGGGTAAGCCAAGAGTGGTTGGATATGAAAGAAGGTCCTTTTTTGAACAGTTTTTTGGTGTGTTTGCCAGAGAACTTGGTCGTGGAATCGCAGAAACGTTTTTGGAGACTGGAAAGCAGCCGGTAGGTTTGAGTAGCTAACAGGGTTCTTAAATCCATAAAGATGATGATTCTTACAAAACGGGAGATTTAGATGAACGCTTTTTGCTCTTATTATTCCATCCTCCACTTACCATCAGCACCCCGATTACTGTCTTACCGTCTTTTATCTCGCCCCTTCTTATCTTTATTAATAACTCACTCAACGGCACAAACCGTATCGGAAGTTCAGCATCAACGTCAGAAACTTTCTTCAGTCCACTTGCTTCGAAGATATGTATTATTTCGCTACTAAAACCAGGCGATGGATAAAATTCTACCAGTTTATCCAGTTTCGATGCTTGAAAACCGGTCTCTTCGATTAGTTCACGCCTGGCACACTCCTCGGGCGACTCCCCTTCCTCAAGTGTACCTGCGGGTATCTCTAACGTTTTACTTTCAACTGCTTTTCGATATTGCTCTACTAACAACACCTCTCTATCTTCGCCTTCGTCTTTGTTCGTCAAGGCAACAATGGCTGCTGCACCTGGGTGATGGACAATTTCACGTATTTTTGTCTGACCATCCGGCAAGGAAACGGTGTCAACCCTTAACTGAACTACCCTTCCTTTGTATATTTGCTCGCTTTTTATACTCTTTTCTTCGTTCATACTTTCCTTTTAATTTCAGCCTCTTTTCAATTGCATCTCTGTTCGATACGTTTGTCGTATAAAGTACAACGTTTCTCAATCCTTTTTTGTATTACTGAAAATGGTGCATAAAAATCTTCATATTTTCTACCCATCTTTGCCGGGGAAAAAATAAAAAGGAATTAAAGCGCTTTTGCGACTTTTAATCCCCATGCCTCTGCGTCTTCAAATGCAGGCTCAACTTCTCCATCAACCTTGAAACCCTCGGCAACGATTTCGGCACCACATTTCTTCAGCTTTTCCTCGAACATATCCACCGCCACGCAGAACGAATCTGGATACGTGGTGAATTTTAACTGATGTTGACACACCACCAGTTAATTCATCTACTCGGATGAATCTCTTTATCCGCTCCTTCCATACGCATACGTATCAAAGGTTTCGATATATGCCTTCTCGCAACTGGTGGGACTTCGTATAACCCCTCTTCTATACCTCTATCAACAATCACCTTATCCTTATCCGCTTTAAAAGTTCCGCAGCGTTTACACCGGTAGCCCTGTTGCCGTCCCGCAGATTTCATCCTCCGCCCACACTTATCACATCTTGGATTTCTCTCTGCCACATTATTCAATTTCATTACTTCTATCTTCTCGAGGTTCAATGTCTCTTTCTTCAGTGCCCCGAACACCGTAATCCCATCGCCTACTTGCAGTTTCCTTATAATATCACGAAATCCCTTCGTCGGCTCGTATGCAATGCACTCGATCGTACCCCGGTTTTTTTCAGATAGCGAGATAGAAAACACCACATGCCCACCTTCTATCGTTCGCGGACTGGAGCTGACCACGCCATCCAAGATATAGGAATGGTAGTCTTGCAGCTTTTCCTTGTAAGGTCGTATTAAATGAAAATCCGTGCCCTGATTTGTAATGAAAAGCATATTCCGCTCCTCCGGTTCTGCATCTATAAGTTCATAGGTTTTGTAGATAGCATCTACGCTGTCTCCCCGTATCCCAAAGAGGACTGGACATGGTGAATGAGGAGCAAAAACTATTTCTTTATTTGCTACATCTACGGTATCCCAGGTTAAAGGATAAGTAGCCGCATCTGCTTTCCATACGCTCGCTTCGTCTATAAATCTTGTCGTCCCCCATCTTTCTTTTCGCCGGTATGCCATTAACTCGTAGGTGAAATCGTAATAATCAGGCTTGCTTTTTTGCAGCACTAAAAATGAAGCCGCAGCTAAAGCGCCTATTATCCCGCGCTTATTTTTTAAGCCGAAGTAATCAAAATGCAAATTGGAAATAATTACATAAGCATCCTCCAGTGTCAGCACTTCTCTCACCGCATCTTCGTAGAAGTTCTTTAACATGCTCTTGTTATCGTTTTCTTTCTTTGTGTCGTTATCAATAAAAACAACTCCAGGATTTGTTTCCTCTTCACTTAATTCCGATAACTCACTTACTCGCACTTTGATAACTTCTTTTACCTTTTCCTCTTCCCCCTTTGCTATCCTTATCTCAAAGGAGACTGCTCCATTACCCCTTGTTTTAAACGGTATGCATGGATTGAGTCTTACCAATCTCGGTGTCGATACTTCCCCATATTTTCTCAGCTCATCAACTAAAACTGCGCATAGATATGTGGTGCACATCCCTTTTCTCGAATCTGTATCGTCTATTCCAACAATCATTCAAACTTCCTTTTAGAAATAAAAAGGAAAGATTTATCAAAAGAAAATTGTTATAAAAAGGAAGAAAGAGAGGACAAAAATGGATTCGCATTTTCTGATGCTGGTACTGTACATATTCCTGATTTACTGGTTTATTGTGTTAATTCTTGACAGAAAGGGCTTTTTGCAGCGATATAATATCTCCTCGTTTGGACCTATCCTGATGATAAGGACGACAAGAGGGGAGAAGCTATTGGAGAGATTGTCAAAGGGGGAGCTAAAAGAAACATTTTGGAGGACTTATGCCAACATCGGCACTGTTTTAGTCGTTATAGCTATGATTTTCATGTTCGTTCTCGTATTACTCAGCGCTTATGCAACGTTTACCGTGCAACCGGAACCTACGGAGTTTAATGAGCCAAGGAACTGGCTGCTTATACCTGGATTAAACAAGTTTATACCTTTGTGCGCATGGGTTGGCTTTGTCGTTGCGTTAGTAGTGCATGAGCTTTCTCATGCGATATTGAGCACCGTAGAGAAAATAAAAGTGAAGTCCATGGGTCTTTTAGTTGCATTAATTCCGATAGGAGCATTCGCCGAACCGGACAGCGAACAGCTCTTTGGTGAGAAAGCAGGAAAAGGAGAGAAGAAAAAAGTGGCTACTGCTCGCGAAAGAACTCGCATACTCTCCGCTGGTATCACGAGCAATTTCGTCGTGGCATTTATTGCATTTGCTCTTTTCTTTTCCATATTGTTCGCGATTCAACCTGTTAGCGATAAGGTGCTTTTTGTTCACGGCGTTGTAGAGGGTAGCACCGCGGAGAAAGCAGGGATAGAACCCGGAATGTTCATCACAAAGGTTGACGGATTAAAAATCACGAATGCGACCATAGAGGAAATGGATAAAGCAATAGGAGAGAAGAAGGAGATTATTTTCGATGTCTTGAATAAGAGAGGAAAGCAAACTGAAATAATAATAGAAGGAGGTTATGAATACGAAGGGGTAAGAATAGCAGGCGTTGAAGAAGGTTTTCCCGCAGCTAATGCGGGTATAAAAGCAGGAATGAGCATTATAAAGATGGATGGTGTGAATATAACAGGGTATAAGGATTTTCAGAATTTTATGAATCACACGGCACCCGGGCAAAAGGTAGAAGTGCGAACAAAAGAAAAAATTTTTCTTGTCGAGCTAACGGAAGCACCCAAAGGCAATAAAGGATTCTTAGGCGTTCTCCTTGTTCCAAATAATCCATTAGGAATGTACGTAAGAGAGTTCCCTACAAAAGGATATTTGGAATCCCTTCGAGTCATCCCTTCTTCTCTTCTGTCACTATCAACAAGTGGATGGTTATGGCTGACACTGTTGCCATTTTTACCCCTTCCTGCGGGCTTCAGCAGCTTTAATCCTCTCCTATCTCATTTGTACGAGCCAGTAGGTGCAGTGTCATTCTTAGGCGGCGGTATTTTCGTCATCGCCGATGTGCTATTCTGGATAGGCTGGATAAATTTCTACGTTGGACTATTCAATTGTTTGCCTGCTATTCCTCTTGATGGCGGGTATGTATTTCGAGAGATACTAAATCCCATGTTGAGAATAGGCATAAAGGAAGAAGGGAAGAAAGAAAAAATTGCAAAGGCTATTACCGCCACTGTCGCAATTTTTGTCGCCTCTGCCATCGTGTTTATGTTGGTAGGCCCTTATCTCTTTTAAACAAATTTCGTGGGGTTTTTTATACAAAAACGCCAATAACATTCCCTCTCGCTATTAGCCCTACCAATTTCCCTTCGCCATCCACCACAGGGAGTCGGTTAAAATCGTTTTTATGCATTAACCGGGCAGCATCCGAGATAGAGTCTTCAGGTGAAATCGTTACTGGTTTTTTTGTCATCACATCCTTTACATAGCCTTCAAACAGTGTATCAATCTCGTCAGGGATTTTCTTTACCTTCTTCATGTAGCTGGATATGGAGAACACCGAGAAAGGATTTAGCGGGTCTATATCAGGAAAGGGAATTGTTGCAGTCAATTTCATTATGTCTGCTTCACTGATTATACCGATAACCTTCCTCTGGTCATCAATCACCGGCGCACCGCTAATCCTATTCGTTCTAAACATCTTAACTACGTGGTGAATCTTATCGTGAGGCGAGAATGCTATAACCTCTGTTACCATCAGTTCTTTAACTTTAACATTTGTTTTTGCGTGCATTTTCCTAAATTAGGTTTCATACAGTGAAGCGATTATATCTGCTCTGGCAACTATTCCAACCAACTTACCATTTTCATCCACAACGGGTAATCGATTAAATCCCGTTGAGTGCATAATCTGCGCCGCATCATCAATTAACGTATCAGGGGTTATAGTTTTAGGGTCTTTTGACATTACGTCCTTTACTTTTGTATTCCTCGCTTTTTCGAGGTCGCGCTGTATATCGTGTAGGTCCTCGCCAAATATATGTATAAGGTCATGAGCTGAAAAGATGGGTGTGTACCAGTGAAAATTCTCCAAGAGTTTTAAAATATCTGCCTCACTAACCACACCAACTACTTCCTCGCGCTCATTGATAACCGGAACCCCTGCTATCCTATTCTCTTTTAATACTATCGCAACATCCAGTAACGAATCGTTCTCCTTTGCCGTAATTACCTTTCTTGTCATAATCTCTTCAACTTTCTTTTTCATTTCTACATCGCACTCCTTATTCCCAGCGCTTTCCTTATCAATTGCGTTAGTGGTATTGAGCATGCGATATACCAGAGCAACCAATAAGGCATTCTCAGACGGATTATAAAAAACTCCGAAAGTTCCTTCACGCCTATCAAAGGAAAAACCACGCTCACTCCGGATAGGTTTCCACTCGCGTATTGCCACATCCACATGAATATCGGTAGAGTAATAATCATAATATAAGCCATGGGCTTAAATTGCTGCCTCATCATCTCACCGGAAAATTGTGTTTGCTTTCTCATCACCTCTGCCCTCTTTTTCTCTATCTTCTTTATCTTATGCTTGTTGCCTTCCTTTTTTGCCTCCATTAATTCCTTCTGAAGCTCCCTTATCTGTTTTTGATACTCCCTCGACTTCGCCATCAGTTCCCAATTCATTGTGTATTTCTGTATCACCGAAGTATAGATGCCTGTAATAACCGATAAGATGAGGATAGTAATTAAAAAGTTTTCAGGACGCAGAAGCTTAGCGAGAGGACCAAGAACAACGTCCAGGACTGCAGCCACTTCTTCTCGATATGATAACGAAGCAAGCATGACGAAAAAGCCTAAACCCATAGCTGCTCCTTCTGCAACCTTTTTCACCTGCTCTTTCTTTCGCTGTCCTGCTCTGTCTTTCTTCACCATCTTCCTGTCTCGCTGGAAATAAATTTGAAGTGTTTATATTAAAACTATCTTTTTAATTTAAGTTAAAGTCTATTTCGCCTTTTGCAATTACTTACATCATATCCCCTAACATCCGGGCAATTGTAGCATAAAAATGCAGATTCTTCTTTAGTCGCTCAAGTATTCGCCTCCTTGCGTATTCGTCTTCCAAAAATTTTATCCCTCGATAGGAAACATTTTTCAGAAGGAGCCCGAAAGCAGGTGCTGGTTCAATTTGTTCCTTCATCCGCAACTGCAGTAAATCTCCTATCCATCTTTTGTCTTTCATACCGCTGCCAACCATCCTTAACGCTGAAACTATTTTCCTTACCATCTTACGCAGAAAACCGCTTGCTTCTATATCTATGATGATAAATGAACTCCTTTTTTCCATATTTATCTCCACCCGTTTTATCTCTCTTATTGTTGAATAGCTTTCAGTCTTGCGGTCACAACCATGAAGCTGAGAGAAGTTAGAGAAATCATGTGCCCCGATAAACAATTCCGATGCCTCTCGCATGCGTGTTAAAGCTACGTTCAAGTCGGAAATTTCATCAGATAAGAATAAAAAATATCGGTATTCACGACTTATAGCATCCTTCCGTGCATTAAATCCAGAATGCGTCTTGGCGAGAGCAAATACCCATATATCGTCCGGAAGCATACTGTTTATCATTCGTGGTGTCAAGTTTGGGTGTGAAGTATCAAAGGAAACGACTTGAGAGAGCGCATGTACTCCCTTATCGGTTCTACCGGCAGCGGAATAATTTGCTGCTTTCCTGTCTTCAATAATATCGAGTTTCTTTAACGCCTCGAAGAGTTCACCTTCTATGGTTGGCAATTTCATCCGGGGCTGAATCTGAAAACCGTGGTAATTGGTTCCGAGGTAGCCAATTTTAAGTGCTACTCTTTCTATTTTTTTCGCTTCTTTCATCCTGGTTTATTTCACGTAAAAACTCGGTTTTCCACTTAGAATAACCTTAAATTCAATAATGCCAATAAAAGATATAAATAAATATCAGAAGGAGAAAAAAGAGATAAATGTACACGCTACCTATAAGTATTGCATTTCTTGTTATATCCTTCCTGATACTGAATTACAGCACTGACTATTTCGTAAGAGGATTGGGTGTAATTTGCAAAAGATTTGAAATCCCGGGGTCTATTGTGGGTGCAACAATTGCAGCGATGGGTAGTAGCGCACCCGAATTCGGGACATCTGTTTTTTCTGTTGTAGCAGCTCACCCTGCGATAGGTCTGGGGACAATCATTGGCTCTGCGATATTCAACATTACACTGCTCATTGCTATCTCGGTTTGGATTAGGGGGTGTAGTGTGAGCCGCGATGTTCTTCATCGAGATGGCTTATTTTATCTCCTTGCTGTGCTCATAACCATCATTTGCATGTGGGATGGAAAAATCTCACGATATGAGGCAATCTCATGGACATGCCTTTACGTGGTCTATCTTGCATGGCTAATATGGGATGCGAAAAGAAAAAAAGAGGAGTTCAAAGGGAATATAGAGATACCATCGAATATGAAAGGAGCGGTATACCTGGTAGGCGGTCTTCTATTCATTATCCTTGCGGCGGGTTTGCTCGTGCGCTCAACGATAACGATCACAGGAATTATGGGCATACCAGAAAGTCTTTTTAGTCTGGTAATCATCGCCATAGGTACTTCCATATCCGATCTTTTCATCTCAATTCATGCGGCGAGAAATGGTATGGGAAGTTTAGCAATCTCTAATGCCATAGGGAGCAATACGTTCGATATTTTAGCATGCTTGGGAATACCGTTATCTTTCCGGGCAGAAACCACTGTGGTTGGAGACATTGGACTATCCATGCCCTACCTCCTTGGTTCTTTCCTTATATTCCTCCTGCTCGTTAGAATCGGGTGGCACCTGAACAAAAAAGATGCTTACATCCTTTTCGCTGTTTATGCGGTGTATATTGCGATTATTTTACTGCCTTGAAGGCGGTAATGTTTTCAGTAAAGGTTTTTACCTGCAAAGTTTTTTTTTTAAAAAAAAGAAAAAGTGTAATGAAAGCAGTAATATTAGCAGCCGGCAAAGGAGAGAGGATATCAAAAGGAAAGGGTAAATTAAATGCAGAATCAAAGCCAAAGCCTCTAATTCCTCTGCTTGGTCTTTCTCTCATCGAAAGAGCAATCCTTTCAGCAAAAGAAAGCGGAATATGCGATTTCATAATTGTTGTAGGGCACAGAAGCGATGAAGTTGTAAGATATGTGGAAGCGAAGCAGAAGCGTTTAGGTGTGAACATAGATTTTGTCGAGAACGAAGAATGGGAAAAAGGGAATGGGCTATCAGTGTTGAAGGCGAAGGAAATGCTGAAAGGAGAGGATTTCGTTCTTTTGATGTGCGATCATGTATTTGATTCAAGCATCTTAAAAGAACTGCTGGGATACGCAAAAAATAGAAAGGATAAATGTATTCTATGTGTGGACAAACCTGAAAACGTGTTTGATTTGGAAGATGGTACGAAAATACTGCTGGGAAGGGATAAGCCAAAGGCAATAGGAAAGGGGCTAAAGAATTACAATGCAGTCGATTGTGGGATATTCTATTGCACATCCGCAATATTCAATGCGCTGGAAGAAGAAGCAGAAGAAGGTAAGTATGAGTTATCAGATGCGGTTCAATGCTTGATTGACCGCGATATACTTGAGGTTTTTGACATCGGCAGCAGGTTTTGGTGCGATATAGATACGCCAGGGAGTTTAGAATATACGAAGTTAAAAATGCTGAAGTCACTTGAAAAACCAACCGATGGTGTCATATCGAAGTACATAAACCGAAAAATCTCAACAAAAATATTCACTCCGCTTATTCTCAAAATGTATAAAGAAGTTACACCAAATCAGGTGTCTTTATTAAGTTTTGGTGTTGCTGCTCTAAGTGCCTTTCTTTTTTTCTTATATCATCCAGTCATAGGAGCAATTTTTATTCAATTATCGAGTATATTGGATGGATGCGATGGTGAGATCGCGAGGCTTAAAAAGATGAGTAGCGGTCTTGGTGGTTTTATTGATGCAATACTGGATAGATATGCGGATGCGCTCATTCTCTCAGGAATGTTTTTTTATTCACTAGTAATGTTATCAAATGATGAGCTATTTGGATTTTACCATGGACCTTTAACTGTCATTTTCATCTCCATAATGGCTATTATAGGAAGTTTGATGGTTAGTTATACAGCTGCGAGAGCGAGAGCGGATTTGAATTACCGATATGGAGGCAATAGGGACCTCAGATTGTTTCTGCTTTTCATAGGCGGCTTGCTTAGCTACTTCCACCCCGTTTCTGTGTTTTTTTCCCTGTCCATCGTTGCTTTAATGACAAATATAATTGTGATGTGGCGTTCTGCTCTGGCGTGGAAGAAGTTTTACGGATGAATAAAAATTGTTTTAAGAGCGAAGATAAATACAAATTTGATTACTGGGAGTGATAATAGATGTCAGAGTGGATTGCATTGGCGTAGGGATAAGGTTGGGAATAATGGGGCTTGCTGCATACGTCAAAACCAATCTCGAGGGTAGACAACGTGAACATGAATATTAGAAGCGTATAGAACATAGAGTTATACCGAAAGAACAGTCTGATTTAATTAAACCTTACATCCAAAGATATGAGAAGGTTTGGCATAATGCAAAAAAGGTTTAAAAATGCTCGAGATACAAAAGAGCTAAATTAAAAAAAGAGTGAGTGAAGTTAAAACTTCACTCCGAACTCTGCTCCACTTCCATTTCCACACCCTCACCTGTTTTCGCTTCTCTGCTCGTACCTGCTACCTCAACCGGCACACCAATCTCCATTGCCTCTGTCAATGCCTCTATCTGCGCATATACCTGCCTGTCGCGGTAATGTTTCATTGTCGCAGCTCCTGAA
>JAPDIG010000015.1 GCA_025966525.1 Candidatus Methanophagales archaeon
AGACATAATAAAGGAGATAAGAAATAAGAATAGAAAGACGAGAATAATGATAGAATATGGTATAAGGGGGTTGTACGACTTGAAAGAGGCTGCTGAAGCCGAGATAGCCGATAGCATTATTTTAGGAACAGAAACAGCATCCATGGATTTGATTGCCGGAGCATCGAAGAGTGATATTTCAAGTGATATAATTGTAAGCATTGACCTCTTCAAAAAAAAAGTGCGGACAAACGATAAGAAAATGAAGATTGATCCCTTGTTGTTAATAAAAAAGTTGAATGAGTATCCAATAAGGGATGTAATCTTGCTGGAACTGGATAGAGTAGGAACGAAACGTGGAATAGACTTTGATTTCCTTGCTCGTGCAGTGGAGTTCTCGAAACATGATATCCTCTGCGGTGGTGGTGTTAGAGGTTATGAAGATATATCTAAAATGGAGGAGAGGGGAGTAAAAGGCGCACTGGTTGCTACTGCGGTCCATGATGGGGCTATCCCTGTATCTTTGCTTCGCTTATGAGAAACCTTCCTTTAGAAAAGAAAGCTTTACTTTACCGAAGAAGCTACCGAAAAGCATATATACACGATTATATTGTATAAAGAACATAGATCAAAGAGAGAAAAAAGGTTCAGAATGGGATTATTAGAACGAAGCAAAAGGATACTTGAAATCAAAAGAGAAAAAAGGAAGAAGCAACGGGGAGAGGGTAAAGTAGATACCAAATCAGAAGAATTAAGAGAAGGCTGTATCGGAACGATAGATGGATTAGATTTCACCGTGCTTGGAAGGCTGGTATATGACTGGGGCGGTGGGCGCTGGGAAGAGTTCTATTTGGAGTTCTCAGATATGGAAGAGCACAAATGGTTATCAAAGGAGGGTACAACACTTGAATTACTTGATGAAGTCGAATCTGCTGATGCACCAGACCCAGACAAATTAAAAGAAGGCGCTGTATTTGACTTTCAAGGGGGAAGAGTAAAAGTGAACGAAGTGGGAAAAGCATGGATTGTCTTAGTTGAAGGGTCTTTCCCCTGGAATATTGCCGTTGGAACGCAGGTAACGTATGCGGATTGCGAGTTCGAGCGAACAGGAGAAATTCTCAGTTTAGAAAAGCCAGCAGGGGCAAGGATAGAAGTATATAGGGGAAATGAAATATCGAGGAGAAGTTTGGAAATTTTTTGAGGTGATGAAAAAAATGGGATTGATTGATAGGTTCTCAAATGTGGCTAAAGCGAAGATGAGCAAAGTAATAGAGCGATTTGAAGACCCGGCGGAACAACTCGACTATGCATATGAAAAACTACTTGAAGAGAAGAAGAAGGTGGATGCCGCAGTGCGCGATTCGATAGCGGCGAAGAACCTGAAAAAGCGTGAATTAAACGAAGCGCAGAAGAAGGTGGACTCGGTGCACAACAAGGCGTTGGAGTACAGAAAGCGAGCGGTGGCATTGGAGGAGAAATTGGTGGAATTAGAAGGCGCGAAGCGAGAGAAGGCGGAACGGCAGGTGGAACAACTGAACAGTGCAGCAACACAACTGTTAGAGGAGGAGACGAGGGCGAGGGAGAGAATACCGATGCTTCAGCAGTCCGTTGCGGAGATGGAGAAAAAAGTGAGGATGCTGAAGGACAAACAGATAGATTTAACGGCGAAGATACAGCGATTTGCAGATAAACGAGCAGATTTGAAATCCGATTATGCGATGGCGAAAGCATCTAAAAGAGTTAATGAGGCGCTTTCTGGAATAGATGGCGAGATTAGCGATGTCGATTTAACGGTGCAGCGTATGACGGAGAAGATCAGGATGGAAGAGGCAAGCGCGGCGGCATCAGCGGAACTCGGCACTGCTGCGGGAACAGCAGACATGGGAATAAGCGAAATCGAGAGAGAGCTGAACGTCTCAGAGTCGCTTTCCTCTCTTGACGAGGAGCTGAAGAGGAAGTGATAGCGATGTCACGTGCATACTTCTTGATAAGCATTTCCGGTGGCGGGACATGGGCGTTCCCGGTGGAGAACAAAGATGAGATATTAGGTAAGATAAACGAGCCGGACAACGAACTTGCAGCTCTTAATGAAAATGGAGAGCTTACAGAAGAGAAATTCAATTACCTTTATCAGCGGATATTTGAACTGATAAGATCGAGGGGACTGCTTGTAGGTGAGGACATCGAAATGGACGAGGTGCTGGGCGAAGAGGAAGCGTTTCCGAATCCTGATCTAACTCTCCCACCTGAGGATTTGAGCTACGAGGAGGCAATTTCGGTGTTCAAGGGAGAGGGTTTGATTCCTGGGTGAGAGAAATGGCAAGAATTCAGGCTATTATAGGACTGATAAAGGATTGCAACGTGGAAAAGCTGGAAAATATTGAGCTAATGGAGGAAGCGATAGAGAAAGCGGGGAAGTTAATGGATTTGACGTTACTGGAAACCGTCAGCCATAAGTTCAGCCCCTCGGGGCTGACTGCGGTTGCATTGCTTGCCGAGAGTCATATTGCCGTTCATACCTATCCGGAGGATAATTCGATATTCGTAGAGGTGATGTCATGTGGGCGTGGTGATGCGAAAAAGGTTCTGGAGCTCATGGAAAATATGCTGGATGGTAAAGCAGAGATTGTATTGGATAAAATAATAGGAGGGGAATAAAATAAAATGGTAAATGAAATGATAGTAACGGCGTGGGTAGCACTCTTATGGCTGGTAATAGGGATAGGTCTTAGCATGCTGTTGGTAAAAGTTTATGATGTGCTCGTGTTCAGGAAGTTCGATTTGCAGGAAGCGATAGAAGGAAAGAATAGTGCGGTTGCGATATTTTTCAGTTTGATGCTGCTCGGAATAAGTCTGGTGGTTTCGGCAACGATTATCTCACCAGGAACAGACTCGCTGGTTCATGATGTAGCATTAACAATTGGCTGGAGCATAGGTATTTCGCTCGTTGCTACTCTCTTTTTCTTCGCGTTTGATATATTGCTGGTGCCGAAGATAAAACTGCAAGAGGCGATAAGTAACGGAAACATCGCATCTGGTATCCTTTCAGGTGTTTTATACGTCGCAGTTTCGGTGGTGGCAATGGCGGTGATAATAACATGAATAAAAAAACCACGGAATTTCACAAGATAAGAAGATATGGTAGCTAAAGAGGATATAGGCATAATAGCAGCTATGGTTTTTATAGTGTTACTCATAGTGGTGTCGATTCCATTTGTTATAGCACCGCTGTTAGCAACTCCAACATACACAGAAGACCAGCAACGCGCTCTTTCTTTAGTTTCTTACCTCGGCTATCGTACGCTTGGCGGAGATTCGATAGACCATTACAGTGCACAGAAGGTGCATGAAAATGGCGTTGCAGGGATAATGTATAAATATGGGCGAGAGGCGGAGGATGTTGATAAAACGGTGCACGATAAGTTAGAGGAGATAGGTTTCGTTACAACTGCGCTAGAAAGCGAGAGGAGTGGTGGATGGGAGCCGTACTGGGATTATTCGTGGTTCTCGGCTGCGAATGGTGATATAATTGCTTACGTTACGAGTTATTCCGATGGTCGTAGCAAATATATTTGTATAGCTGCGGGTTCAGGCGATTATGAAGAGGACGTGTTCAAGATTCGTGTAGAAGGAAATGACTTCGTATCGCTGAGGAGTGATGTCAGGTATAAATCGGAAGAACCCGCAGTGATTGAGCACGTCGCACCTCTTGCGGGGACGATGTATGCGATAAAGTATCCTCAACACAAGTTGAGTGGACCGATAGATGCGGCGGTGAACATAGAGGCGAGGAAGTCGTACGAGAAGGTGCTTGCGCTAAAAGAGAAAGTAGCGACAAACGAAACGTTCCAGCGGGAGTTTTTTAATGTTTCTGCGGATAATGAGACGGTGGCGGTAAATGAAACTCGGGTTGTTAGAGAGAGAACAAGGTATTACCCCTGGGGGTTCTTTTGGGTATGCGGTGGTGGATATGGATACTACTCGCCTTACAGGTATGATTATCCTGGCTCCGGGCCCATCGTCAGACCACGAGGCACGGGATATACTATCCAGGGTGGAGGAGGTCCAGGGAGGGCGAAATGAACATATTGGGTGTTGACCACGTTCATCTTTTCATCAAAAACTCTTTTAGAAAAGCCTGCTATATATCTCAATTGCTATCCTCAAGTCTTCCTCCTTTAATAACCCATGCGGAGTCGGAACTTCAAAAATCCTTTTGGGTATGCGCAGTTTTTCGAGGCTAAACCCTTCTCTAAACTTGAAGTCCATTTTAGCACGGTGAATAACTCTGCCAAGGTCTTCTAATTTTCCCTCCGTCCATTTCTCTATCCCTGTCGCATCTAAAGCCTTTATTACACGCTCTGGTGTGTAAACTTTCCTCGCAAAGAAGCACACCACAAGACTTGACAGTATTTGACGCCATTCTTCTTCTTTTAATAATGCTTTCACCACTTCTTCAAGTGTGAATTCTTTCCCTATTAACTTCTGGTCGAGGTCATAGCCCGCGGAATCAAGATGGCTATGCCTTGCACCCAGGAGATTGTTCAGGTAGCATGCAATTCCGGTATGGTACTCCGGCATCTCATTACCCCCAAATGCGAGTGCATAATCCTGCCCACCATATACACTTGACGCATGTTCAGAACCCATAGCCAGATTTTGATAGAATTCGTTTGGCATCTCCACTATCTTCTCCATCGCCGCGGAATAGACGTGGACATCCCCCCAGTGGAATTCGAGACCATCAGTATGCTCCTTCGTTATTATCCCGCGTTCGTATGCCTCCGTCGCCCATGCTAAGGTCACACCGGTGCTTATTGCATCCATGCCTATCCGGTCAACCACGTCAATCAGCCTCAGATAATCCTCCGCACTCGTCATCCCAAGCATAAAACCAAGTGCATAAATTGTCTCGTTGTCGTAGGGAATGATTGATGTCTTGAAATAATAGCCCGGCTCGTATAGTTCTCTCAGCGATGCTAAATGGATACAACCCACCGGGCAGTGAGCACATGAAATTCGCCTCGAAAGATACTTCTCGGCAATACTCTCACCTGAAAACTCTCTCGCAATCTCTTCCGGTGCACTTGCCGATTCTAAGTTCTTATATGTCATCCCACCGAGTTTATTCAAGTCATAAATCTTTCCCGCCGTGCCTAAATCATGATATTTCTCCATTGCATCTGTTTCAACCACTACATCATGTATCACATCGTAAACGAGCTTGTATTCCTTCCTCTTCGCTTTTGGTATCTCTATGCTCTTATCCGCGGATATAACCACGGCTTTCAGTTTCTTCGATCCCATCACCGCACCCAGCCCTAATCGTCCAAAATGGCGATATGTTTCGCACACCGCACAGGCATACCGCACCAGTTTTTCTCCCGCTCTTCCAATCCGAATAATGGTTCTTACACCTGCGCCGGGCTCCACCTCTCTTAAAATCCTGCCGACTGCTACCGCTTCTATGCCCCAGATAGAAGAAGCCTCTTTGAACTTTACTTCGTCACCGTGTATTGCCAGATATACCGGGATGTCACTTGAACCTTTGATGACTATCGCACCATAACCTGCAAGTTTAATAGCCATCGCACTTCTTCCACCGGTGTGGCTTTCTCCGAGATTGCCAGTTAATGGCGATTTGAACATCGCTACGGTTTTAGAAGCGGAGGGATATAATGCTGTGAGAGGACCGACGGCAAAGATTATCGGATTCGCCGCACTTAAAGGGTCTATACCCCTTGGACATTCTTCTTCCAGAAGCTTTATCGCAACACCAGAACCACCGAGATATGCGTCAAATAAATCCCCTCTTTCCTCTACCCTGATGTCTTTCTTCGTTAGATCTATATACAGAACCCGGTTCATTTCTTTTGCTTTCATAGATAAAAATATCTCCTGAGAACTTTTAATATCTTCTTTCGTATAACTTCTTTCGTATTATTCTTTGTTTCTTCATTTATTAACCTTTTCTTTTTGTTAAGTAAACCTTGAAACTACACAGTTTACTTAACATGAAAAATAAGGCAAAAGTGATAAAATTAAGCTATGAAGCGGGAACAATAGCGGTAAAGAGCAATTTCAAGCTGCCACATACTGTATGGGATAATAGGTCACAATGTTTTAGATGTCTTCCGATGTTTTATAAGGATATAATAGACTATCTAAAACTTTCTGGGCTCGATTACGACGACAACGTTCTTGCTTTAATGCCCATGCAGAATTTAGCCTGCAATTTGACTCTGCGCAATTATCAAAAAGATGCAATGAATAAATGGCTACAAACAAAGCGTGGTACTTTAGTCCTCCCTACCGGCGCGGGCAAGACGGTAATAGGAATAAAAGCAATTTCAGTGCTGAATGTTCCAACGCTAATTGTAGCGCCGACTTTGGAATTGGTTCAGCAGTGGAAAAAAGAACTGGAAAACAATTTTGGCATTGAAATCGGCACATACAGCGGCGAAGGGCACGTTTTAAAACCTATAACCGTATCAACTTATGACACCGCGTATTTATGGGCTGAGGAACTTGGAAACAGGTTCCTTTTCTTACTCTTCGATGAGGTCCACCATCTGCCATCTCCGGGATATGCGAACATAGCAGAGCTGTTTATTGCTCCTTACAGGCTGGGATTAACCGCGACTTATGAGCGAGAAGATGGACACCATAAAGATCTCGAAAGGCTGATAGGAGGAATGGTCTATGAAATAGGCATGGATAAACTGCGGGGAAAACATTTAGCAGAATACGAGACGAGGAAAATCGTTACCGATTTAACAGAGGATGAAAGGGAGGAATACGAAAAATACCACTCAGCATTCACGGATTTCTTGAGGAGAGAGCACATAATCCTGAAATCACCCGGGGATTTCAGGTTGCTTGTGATGAGAAGTGGTCGTGAGGCAAGTGCGAGGGCAGCTTTGCTGGCAAGGAACAAAGCGAGACAGATAGCTTTAAACTCAAGATCGAAGCTGAATGCACTCTCTAAAATTCTGGATAACCATTTCGGTGAACGTATGATCATCTTTACAGAGCATAATTCTTTAGTGTATGCAATTTCAAAGGAGTTCCTCATACCTGCAATCACGCATACGACACAGAGAGAGGAGAGGGCAGCAATCCTGAATAATTTCCGGGAGGGAAAATATAAAGCAATAGTAACATCCAAGGTTCTGGAAGAGGGCATTGATGTCCCTGAAGCTTCGGTTGGTGTTATATTGAGCGGAAGTGGCAGTAAAAGGGAATACAAGCAGAGATTGGGTCGTATATTACGAAAAAAAGAAGGCAAACTCGCGGTTCTTTATGAAATCGTATCGAAGAAGACAACAGAAGTAGGAATCTCGAGGAGGCGGCAAAGGCATGGAAGCTAAGACGACCGAATGAGAAAATATTGAAAGAAAAAATGTTACCGAGTGAATTGCTCATCACAAGGACGAAAAAGAAGAGGATATACCCAGTTTTCGCGGAGATAGACGAAGAGCATCTGAAATTGGCTGATGAGCTTATAGAAGTGTATAAGAATTTCGAGGGTAAAAAGAAGAGTGAAATAGATGAAATAGTGGCGGAGTTTGAACAGGGCTTGAATTTCAAGCGTGTAAGAGGTTTGAGAACGCTTTTAGAGCGGAGGTGCATCTTCCAGTCGAAGTTTACCGTTGAACCCGTGTTGGTAAGGAAGGCAGTCTTTGAGGCGGCAAGCCGCAAAAAAGTCATAAATAGAAAAGAAAGAGAGCGGGTGATTGAAGATGTCGCATATAAACTAAACATTTCTACTGACGATTTAGAGCATTCTTTATGGGCAGACCAGGAATCAGAAGTTGTATTGGATGATTTTTCGCCTTTAAAGCCTGAGGAACTGTTAAAGTTGTATAACCTTTCACTTGCCCAGACTCTTTTGTTTAAAGCTACTGGTATGTCCATCTCGTTTAAAAGCAATTATAAAGAGATTTTCCGTGCGATTAAATATCTTGGATTGATGTACAGCCCGGAGGGGCATATGGTAAGGGTTGAAGGTGCTTCGTCATTGCTGAAATTGAGTGAGCGGTATGGTACGTCACTGGCAAAATTACTTCCCGTAATTGTCAATAGCGATGAATGGGAAATAGATGCCGAGATTGTTGTCAGGCGAGATACACCACGGATTTATCATTTTGTGATGGACAGCAAGAGTAAGAATCTGTTAATGAGTGAAGGGAAAGAGGCAAAAACTGCGTTTGACAGTAGCATTGAAGAACGGTTTTATAATGCGTTTTTAGCATCGCCGGCATCGAAGAGCTGGGAATTGATACGAGAGCCAGATGCAATCTTCACGGGTAAAACAGTGTTCATACCGGATTTTAAGTTCAAACATAAAGAAATGGGCATAGAAACCTATTTCGAAATCGTGGGGTTCTGGACAGAGGAATATCTAAAAAGGAAGTTGTCAAAGCTTAGAGATATGCCATTCAAGATCTTGGTGGCGATTGATAAGAATCTCGCTTGTTTTAATTCTGCACAGTTCGATTTGGGTCTCGATCATCCGGTGATACTGTTCAGCAGGAAAGTGCCTGTTGGTGAGGTGCTCAGGTATCTGGCGAAGGTTGAAGGAGAGGAGATAAAGAGAGAGGTGGGAAAGTTGAAGGAGATGCGGATAGAGGTTGAAGGAGATATAATCCCCTTTAAGGACATTGCCATGCGGTATAATGTTGGTAAAGAGGCGGTGAGGATATGTTTGAATAACCCGGATTATGTGGTGTTTAAAGAGATGATGGTTAAGAAGAATCTGCTGAGAGAAGTAAGGGGTAAACTTGTTTCTATAAAATCGTATGTAGAAGCACGGAGGACTATTATAGATATTGGCTTACCAAATCCTGATGAAGTTCTGGCAGAACTCGGGTTTAGGGTAAAGTGGAAAGGTTTGGACATGGGTGCTGCTAGTATTGAATGAAGAGAAAGAAGGTAGAACAGAAAATCATTCTTACTTACTGTTATTTGAATTAAAGGCGACTCGTTATCAACCTCGGCACAAGCGTCGAATACCTGCCCAATTGTATTCCGTATTTTTTATTATACTCCTCCATATCCATCAGCTCGCCAGACCTATGCCTCGCTCTCTTTATTCGCATGCCCTCTACCTCCCATCCATGCTCTTTTTCCAGCTTCCTCAGTAACTCCGCCTTTCTCATCACGTGTAATTCCTGCTCTGACCGCACGTACAGATGCCAATCATCGGGATATTCACCGAAGAAATCCTTATGTGCTTCGTTCTCCGCCTCCAAACTCGCGAGTCTCGGGTCTCGCAACGCAAGTGGTCGGTGCAGCAATTTAGCACTCATTGCTATTGCCTCCTCTTTCGTCTCCACCGGCACCAGCATGTGCGTGGGACAGGGTTCAACCTCTTTCTTCTCTCCCGTGATGCCGTCATACATCCACCATTTGCTCCTGTCGTATTTATCGCCCATTAAATATCTTTTAAACTTGAAGCCTGAAGGTCCAACGACAACCGGTATGCCAGACCTTACGAGTCCCGATGCCACGGAATACATCTCTTCAGTCCCTGCACCCCACATTATCACTACCACGGGCAACCTGGCATAGAGATAATCAGCAATCTGCGTCCAGTTTGCTTTTGGTACGTATCCACTGCCCACCAATGCGCCTCGATATACAGCCGAAGGGACGTGCGAAATAGCTGTACATCCACCAAAATTCACCAACCCCTTCAGCACGCCGGCAGCGATGTATTGCTCGAATAGATATTTCTTCTCTTCCGCATCGAAATATTTCGCAACATCTGCGGCTACACAACCAGAAACAGTGACAAGAGCGTTCCTCTCTAAGAAATATCTTGCCATATCTGCTACTTCGCGCTCCGAACCCGGATAATTCCCACACCCTATAATGTTGATCATCCCAGGACCGTTACCACCGAGTATTATCCCAAAAGTCAGGTCTCGCCACTCTAACTCTGACATTGGTCCCCTGCCGGCACGCATAAGATATTTATCTCCCCTTATTTTACCTGCCACAGACGCAGCACTTATAATCAAATCAACGATTGGAATCCCTTCGGGGCACGCTCTTTCACACTCACCACAGAATACACAGTCATCGTAAATATCGGCGAGTGCTTTCACGCCCTCCTTCATCGCTTTGCTCAGCACCAACCTGCTCGGGCATATCGCGAAACAGGTATCGCATAATTTGCACCGCGATGCTTCTTCTTTTATGTCATTCTCTGACAGCAAATGGTTCTTTTTTCTTTTGCCTTTCTTCTTTATCTCCATCGCCAATTTAACCGTAAGCTCACCCGCTTTCTCCAGATTTGTTAGCTGTACGCCTGGCAAGTCATTCTCGATGACATCGTTGAGTATGTCGTCCACAGAATCCTCAGACCGGTCTTCTAACTCATTACCAAATTTATATCTGTATGCTATCACCTTCGCATCCACTCTCTTCGCTTCCGCAAGTACATCAAACTCGAAACACGAGTCGCTGACTACCACCACATCCGGTATGCCCGTTCTGAAAACCTTTTTTGCCTTTATTGCCGATGTGAGAACCCGCCCTCTTTTGTAAAATCTCGGGATGTCATGCCCTACCGAACCCACACCACAAATTTCTATCGCATCCTCTAAACCTTCCCTTCTTATGTGCTCAATCGTGAACCACGCAGGTAGGAAATTATTGCCAAAGAAGACTACAACTGGTTTAGTTGTATCAACCGCACCTATCCCTACCTCGGTCTCAGCCAGTGGAAAATCTGAATATTCCGTTGCAGGATGCTTACCGGCATTGAAGAAATCAAAACAGCACATTTTTATGCTCTCGGATATTTCCATTGCAAGGAAAGTAAGAGAGCCCGCATGCAGTGTTTTCTCTGTAAATTCTATCTCGCTTCCAGTCCCGGAATAATCCGAGATAAGCAACTCTGATAGTTGTGATTCCGCATAGGAGAGCGCTCTATCCATATCTTCCAAATTTTTTGTGTAGAAACCCGTTAGCATGGACGTGTTCATTGTAGGATACGTAATAGAGCGCCCAAGGTCTATTTCCTTATCCCGTCCGAATAATTTCATCGAGAAATCGAGCAAATCCCTCGTCAAGGCTAATTGTCTGGACAGACCTTTACAAGCTTCCTGCAAGCCAGAATCCAATCCATATACTTTTTTTATGTTCGCGTACACCGTGCAATAGCGGTTTAGAAGCACGTTATCCCATTCCGCAATATCTGATGCATGTGCAAATATATTCAATTTTGGTTTCCATTGTTTCAATCGTCTCTCTCCCATCTCGTGGAGTATATCAGTAGCGATGTTCTCTATCTCTTCGCCACGGATGTCTCCCACCACTTCATCGAGATTTATCCCTACATCTCCAACTCTTACTATTCTTCCCTTCTTTTCTGCCATTGGTAAATGCTCCTTCAAACATTTATTTACAAAAGAAGGTTTAGTCCAAAAGGATATATAAAGAAACACCATACCCAGTAGAGTGACCCAGCCATGTTCTACTTTCTACTTAAATAATTGGAAGGGCTCAATACATCGCGGAGTATTTACTAACTTCCCATTTGACCATAAGGTTAGAAGAAGCATTAAAGACCCTAAATATCCGCCCTGATGAAATTGCGGATGAACGATTAGCAGAAGTCATTCGCATCCTGCTCCAGCTCATTGAAGAATTGAGCGAGGAGAATGAAAAATTAAAAGCAGAAAAACAGAAGTTACGGGATACAATCAATCTACTAAAAGGAGAGCAAGCCAAACCAGACACTAAACCATCCAGGAAGAAACCGAACGAAGACATCTCTTCAGAAGAAGAAAGAAAAACCAAAACTTCCTTCGTGACGTGAGCCTGCATACCATGACTCGCTTTTAGGTGAAACACGTAGCTCACGATAGGTTACATCTACGACCCAGCCTTATCAAACGTCCATCAATTAATCGCAGAGCTTGATAATTCCACACACACTTTTGTGACGCTGAAAAGGGCATCCATCCACCGAAAGTCGTGATGGATACATTTGTTACATATTAATAAATATTCACGAATTTGCCTCTTTTCTAAAAACTATGTCGCTATTTAGCTCAAGTTTACAAAAATGGTATATTGGCATAGACTGCGAAGCATTTTGATCAAACTTTTATAAACTCAGCCAAAGCTTGCTTTTCTATTCGCTCTGCGGCAAAATCAGCAATATCTTTGAGTTTCTCCTTTGCTTCAGAATCTTCAAGCCCCTCAATACAACTTTTCGCACCCCTTATGAGTTCATTAGATAGCCGGATTGCGTAGTTAATCGAGCTGGAATTTATGAAAATTCTCCTGACCCTCTCAATATCAGAACTACTGATGTCTTTTTTTTTTGACAGAACCTCAGATATATATTCCTTTTCTGAGGGATGTGAATGATTTAATGCGTGAATGATAAGGATAGTTCTTTCACCATTTTTAATGTCCAACCCCACTGGCTTTCCTGTTTTCGCAGGGTCACCACAGATATCCAAAACGTCATCCTGAATTTGAAATGCCATACCCAAATTTTTTCCATAATTGCAAAGCTTTTCGATTTCTACTTCGCTTCCACCGCCGAGTATGGCGCCTGTTTCTGTGCTCGCTATAAATGTAGAAGCAGTTTTCAGCGCCGCTACCTCGAGGTACGCACTCTCTGACACCTCCTGTAAATTCCTCTTCCGCAACATGAACTCCAGGTACTGCCCCATAGCGACATCGGAAACGGCACTCGAAACCAAACCCACTACTTCCGGCACTTCGCATCTCGCCAACATCTCACATGAAAGTCCAAACAAAAAATCCCCGATGACTATCGCCCTTTTTTCGCCATATCTTGCAGGATTGGAGGGATTCCTCCTGCGTATGGAATTCTCATCTATAATATCATCATGAACCAGGGAAGCATTATGGAGGAGTTCAATAGCTATGGCAGTGGATAAAGCCTTGTCCCGTGAACCGCCAACTGCCTCCGCAGATAAAAGGCAGATGATGGGGCGAAGTCTCTTCCCTCCCGTAGCCATTATATAATTTAGTGCATCGTTTAAAATTTTATTTGAGCATCTTCGCATCTTTTGCTCAATAACCTCGGTTAACTTTCGGTTGAAGTACCTTACCTCCTCCTGAAACTGCCTTTCTCTCATTTCTATTCACTATTATGAAATTCTCTTATAAAAAGACACACTATTTTTTATCCACGATACGCGAAGCAAGGCGTTTTATTCGTATTTGGATGGGCATTTAACCAGTAGTTGCGTTGCATTCACGTGAGATGGTGAAGTAAGCATACCTATGACAACTATTTTTTGCCCCTCTTTGAGGCCTTGTGGTGGTATCCCGGAGTAGGTCACTGCGATTGTAGCTTGCCCGTCAGTGAGGTCAAAGAGTAGGGAACCGTCTTCCCTCAGATTAAGAGACCCTGTGGCAACAGTGTCTAAAATCTGAACTTCTTTGCCAATATATCTGTCATTCCCTGCGACCTGTGAGACCGTTAGATACGGATTGATATAAGATGTAAAGGCATCATAGGCGAAAATGGCGCTTAGAGCGACCAAAACGATCACGATAACGTGAACTGCTTTAATTTTCATCTTCCCCTTTTACCTCCTTCCAAAACTGCTATCCGCTCTCTAAGCACAGACAGCCGCCTGTTAAGCCATATAAAGAGAACTAAAAGAGCCGTCCAGTAAATGAAAGAAACGAGGAATACTTCGTACACATACATTTGCTTTTAATCACCCCCTCCTATTTCTCCCTTTTCGTAAATTAATGCATTTACACGGTCTTCCAAAGACCACACAGTGAACGCAGTTATCAAAAGATAAATGAAGAAGAGCGCCGCTCCTATAAGGTTTAAAGACAGGGTTAGCTTTATCGGCAAACTCATAGAAATTTCCGCTGCTTGCGGATGGAGTGACTGCCACAGGGTTACCGATAGAAAAGTCAGAGGTATAGTGGAAAAAGCTAATACATTGTACACCGCGCCCACTAAAGCTCTCTTCTCAACTCCACCAATGGAAAGTTTTAGAGATAGATAGCCCATGTATGCAATCCAGAGCATAAGCATGGTGGTCTGTTTTGGGTCCCAGTTCCAATACGCTCCCCAAGCGGCATTTGACCAAATCGAACCCGATATTAAGGCTACTGCGCCGTAGATCAATCCTAAAATCGCCGATACTTCCGCGCCCCTATCATACCTCTTCCCCCTCTTCCACAGGTACATTATGCTTGCGATGAGTGAGATGAAGAAAGCGAGAAAACAAATTAGGGCGGCAGGCACATGTGTATATGAGAAGTAAAGGTCTTTCCTCACTGGTTGTACTGCTACATAAGCCATATAAGATGCGACTACGCTCACTGCCACGGCGATGCAAAGGAGAATATCTCGCTTCATTTTTTTACTATCTTCTTTATTATGCTTTACCCTTATATAAAAGTATCAAAAAAATGTCTAACAACAGCATGGCAGTAGAAATTGTCGAATTGTCGAAGAGATATGGTTACTTACAGGCTTTAAAATCCATATCGTTGCAAATAAAAGAAGGCGAATTTTTGGTCTTTTCTGGTCCTAATGGAGCAGGGAAAACGACCCTGCTGAAAATAATTGCCACTCATATCACGCCATCTTCAGGAACGATGAAAATATTTGGTGAAGATGCGCTTAAAGGCAGCGAAACCAGAAGAAGAATTGGATTAGTAACACATGAGAGTTTTCTTTATGACGAGCTGAGCGTCAGGGAGAATTTGCTCTTTTACGCGAGACTGTTCTCCGTAGAAGAGGAGGATTTCCTCGGTACAGTTGATTTTTTAGGTATAAAACGGTGGTATAATGTTCTGGTAACGCAATTGTCGCATGGATTAAGAAAAAGGGCGGACATCGTGAGGGCGTTAATCCATAACCCTGATTTAATATTACTCGATGAACCTTTCGCAGGACTGGATACGAAAACCTGTGATGTGCTTGTAAACTACTTCAAAAGCCAAGGAGAAAAAGGAAAGACGCTATTAATATCTTCTCATTCCCTTGAATGGTCGAAGAAAATTTGCGATAAGGGAATCTTGCTCGATAAGGGCAAAATAGTTGGAGAGATATCATTTTAGAGAAGCAACAATGAAAAATATTGGGATTTGGGATTTCCAAAGAGCAGCGTTCAGGATAGCAGAGAAAGACCTGCGTACAGAGTTCAGGCGGTCTTATGAGGTTCTATCAATACTTACCTTCTCGGTAGGTTCCATTCTGATTTGCAGCTTCGCGTGGGGCGGCGGCGGTGTGGTAGAACCAGAAGTGGCAGGAGCTGCGCTCTGGATAATCCTTTTCTTTGCCAGTATCCTCGCCTTTACCACTTCTTTTACGCGAGAAGCAGACCGTGGAACGCTCGGCGGTTTGAAAACCCTGCCTTGCACACCATTAGCAATCCTTTTCGGGAAAATTATCTATGGAATAGTACTCCTTTTTTTCGTGGAATGCGTGTTAATACCTTTCTCCATCATCTTTTTAAATCTCGATTTGGGCGGAAGGTTTCCGGCTCTCTTGCTTGTATGCCTTTTAGGTGCGGTAGGTCTCTCGTTTGCAGGCTCTTTTGTGTCCGGGCTCGTAATGTTCTCAGAGGGAAAAACCTTACTGCTTTCTTTTCTCCTTATCCCCATTTGTATGCCGGTGCTTTTACCATCTGTTGTGGCAACGAAGGAAATCATCGGGGGTTCTGGTATAGCAGAAGTAATGCCGGAATTGAGACTGTTAACCGCCTTTCTTCTCCTCATAACCGCAATAATGGTTCTTACTTTCGAGTTCGTGCTTGAGGAATAAGTAAGTAATCTTGTAGTTAATAAAGGGGAGTGTATTTCATCTGTCTTCGTCTGGAATTGTATCAATAATCAGGCTAATTTCGTCTTGCGTTAAATTGTGTGGGATAATATAAAACACACACTCGTGGTCTGCCCAGAAATAGTGTGTTACACCATCTGACGAAGTTTGGTACACCTGTTTCTCCGCGATTGTAACCTTTTTCAGCTCGGATGCCCAACCACCGCCCCAGTTTTGCATGCCTACCCTCATTTTTTCGGTTTCAGTGTTTGCAACCGTTTCGTTTGGATACAGGGTTGCCCACAGCGTTAAGATTTTGCCTTCTTTCATATAATGCACGATTGCCACATCCTTAACATGTTCGATACTGCCGGTATGCGATTGCTTTACACGCTGTAAGGCATCCACACCGGTGGATACTACTATTTTCTTCATACCAAGAAGTTCATCGGGAGCGATTTCGGCTGCATTTACATTCGCCACAAGCGTTGACGGAGCATGATAAAAAGAATACGCCAACACTATCGTTACCAGGAGAAGAGCAAGGGCAGTCAGAATGATTTTTTTGTTTCTGCTCATTATTTCAAGCATTTTGCACTCCTTTTCGTTGATCCCCCCTTCATCGTTACTTCTCGCCACATTCGCCTCAGTTCGTCTTTGGAAGATAAGTATAATCAAACCGCTAAAATGACAACCTTCGCTGCCCTGGGTCAGTTAACGAAATCACCGCTTTTATACGCCATTCAACGTGCTTCTTTTCCCATATAAACTTGCTTCCTTCTCTTTCTGCTGCTTCCAAAACGAAATAAACCTTATCACCTTTTATTTCTATTTTTTCGCCCTGTTCATCCAATTCCATATCATGACCCACACAAACGCTCTGGTCACAAAAGAACTGGCATTTGCTATCATAGAAGTAAAAGCACCTGAACCTCGGCTTTGTCATGCCCAATGTCTTCCCTTTCCATGCATCGGTATGCAGGAACTCACCACTCTCTGATATTTTTTCCGCTATTCTTATTCGCTCTTCGTCATCCTCTACCCTACGTAAGTGTACTATCCCATCCTCGCGTATCCTTATGCTATCCGGTCTTTTGTCCTCTTCCGGGAAGAAGTCCTCTACACCAGCTTCTATTACATCCCATCTATTTAGCTGATGCGGGAACGGATAAATCCTTTTCAGTTCCCGGTACTCATTTGCTGCAATCGCATGGTCTTTTTTGGAGGACAAAATCGTAAACCGCATCTTGTCAGGCAAGAGTTCCTTGAACTTACCTTCCTCAAACCATTTTCTTAACGCCCAAACGGTCTTCTTTTCACGCCCCTGTGCAGACTTGAATCTCACCAAGCCGATATCTCCCTGCAACTTCTGCACGTACACATGATATGGCGCTTTCTGTTTTAAGGTGATGGAACTCGCTTTTATCTCGTTCCATGTGAGTGGCTCCGCTTTTTCTTCCAGTATCCTCTCTACCTCTTTCCTGAATTTCTCATACACCATGGGCTATCTTAATGTTTCTGTTAATCGCACTTAAATCTTTTATGGTCTTCCTTCAGTATTTGCAAAATCTTTTCGCTTCTTCCATTTTCTTCTTTATCTTATCCTCATTCCACCCTTCCAACTCGTTAAATTCCACTTCTTCATCCCTTGTTGGTGGATTTATTATCCTATTCCATCTCACCAGAAGATTTTCAGGTTGAAACTTCACAATTTCCTCTATCAGCGCATTTCTGACTAAAGCTCTTGATTTCTCAGGTGGAAAAAGCAAAGCTTCTCCTATATCCTCCTCCCTCAATATCCTCTCAGCTCCTATCTTATCTGCAACCACTTCATACAAATCATACTCACAGAGATTAGAGAAAGCAAAGCAAGCTCCTATTTTCTTTCATCCAATGCATCAATGTAAGTCGAATTCAGATAATCAAGAGCATTGATTCTCTCACTATTTTCTAATTTTATTTCCCAGTCTCCTTCTATATTTCGTGATAAAGCTCTAAAAGTTCCTATTGGGTCTTCTATTCCTTCCACTTTATCTATTTTCCCCGATTCTATCGCCTGTATTACATAAGAAGTGATAGCATTGTTCAATAATCTCGCAACTTCGCTCCTGAGACCTTCACCTCCGTCTACGTGAATTCTTAGATTAGAGATACCCCTGATGGAGAAAAGGGAATGCTTTCGAGTGCCTCCGCCTCCATAGACCCTACGGGTTGCCATTGCTTTCGGGGACACGACATACTTCGCCTTTTCTATTATTTCTTCGAGCCCTGAGAAATCACTTGCTCCTTCACTCACATATCCACCAGCGCCAAAGAAAATGGGCTTTAATATTAAAAAAGGGATTAAACAATCCTTTTTGAACTCTCCTTCTTTTTTGAACTTCATCGCATCTATCGAATAATTTTCATGCGTCCCTCGTGTGAATTCAGGTTTTAACTCCGTATTCACCTTCCAGCATTGTATCCTGAATTTTTCTTTCTCGAAGGCATTCCTGCATTCAGGTGTCGCTATCTCTGGAAGGAAATCGCAAAGGTAAATACGCGATCCATTCCTCATGAATCCATTGAAGTTTTTCGATGAGTATATTATCGCAGGTCTTTCATCAAAGAATTTGTACCTTTTTAAAGCATTAAATATCTGTATAGCATGTCTGTGAACTTCTTGAGGTTTATATTGCTTTAATATTGAACTTATACCAATTCTGAACTCTTGTTCTATCCCTTGCCATTTGTTTAGATTACTTTTCATTTTAACCCGTTTCTCTCCATTATAATAAATAAAAACTGGGTGAATAATCTATACAATATAACATGGAGTTAAAAGAAGGCGACCGCATAAGGATAAAGAAGAAGACCGATAGCGGCGTTGTCGTTTACGAAGGCATTGTAATGCCAACCGCATCAAGAAATATAGTTATAAAACTCGATAGCGGCTACAATATCGGTATACGACCGGAAAATGTGGAAATAGAGGTTATAAGCGGGGTAGAGGCATTAAAAGGAGAAAGAGGGAGTGAAAAGAGGATAAGAAAAGTAAAAGAAGATTTGCCAATTTTGTCCATCCTCTCCACCGGCGGCACAATCGCCTCTAAAGTAGATTACAGAACTGGTGCGGTTTCTCCACAATTCTCTACTGAGGATATACTGGAGACAATCCCGGAATTAGGACAAATAGCAAATATCAAGGGAAAGGTAATTTACAGCATATTGAGCGAGAATATGCGTGCCGAATACTGGCGTAAACTCGCAGCGGAGGTGTATAGGGAGATAAAAAACGGTGCTGAAGGTATAATTGTCACTCATGGCACGGATACAATGGGCTACACTGCCGCCGCACTATCTTTCATGGTACAAACCCCTGTGCCTATCGTTCTCGTGGGTTCACAGCGCAGTGCAGATAGACCTTCCAGCGATGCTGCAATGAATGCGATATGTGCAGCAAGAGTTGCATGCAGCGACCTTGCAGAGGTTGTAGTAGTAATGCACGGTAGCACCTCTGATGATTTCTGTTTTATTCACCGGGGTACGAAAGTGAGGAAGATGCATACTTCTGCACGCTACGCCTTCCAATCGGTAAATGACATTCCGATAGGAAGGGTATACTATGATACGAGCAACATAGAAAAAATAAGGCTTGAGTTCTTCTCGGCTTATAAGAAGCGCGGTGATAAAGAATTAGAACTGGGGTTAAGAGACAAGCTTGAGGAGAAATGCTGCCTCATAAAGTTTTATCCCGGTGCAGACCCTGCAATACTTGATTTCTTTATAACGCAGGGGTACAAGGGCATTGTATTGGAAGGAACAGGCCTGGGGCATGTATCCGCGGAGTGGATTCCAGGCGTGGCGAGAGCGGTAAAACAGGGCATACCCCTGGTGATGACTTCACAATGTTTATACGGGACAATTTGTGATCGAGTGTATGATACCGGTCGTGATTTACTCCATGCTGGGATAATAGAAGGCGATGATATGCTGCCGGAAACTGCTTTGGTGAAATTGATGTGGGTCTTGGGTCAGACTACGGATATGGAAGAAGTGCGACACTTGATGCACGAGAATATTGCAGGGGAGATAAGGGGCAGGAGTGTAAAAGAAAAAGTGCATCTCGAGATCTAAGAAGACCGGATAGTTGGATGTCGATCTATGTCCCGACCCTTATCGGATAAGAAATACTCTTCAGGGTTGCAATGGCAGAAAGAGCAGCTAAATAGCTCGTCTTTGGATTCGCAATCGAAGGAACGTTCTCTACGCGCACGAATAATTTACCAAATTCCCCTCGCACCTTTATCTCATGCACATTCTCCACCGCAAATGGGTCTGCAACTATCTTCACGCGTGTAGCCTCTGAGCCTATACCTGCGAGGCTTAAGGAAGCAGCAACATTCACATTTTCTGGAAAATGTTTCACCGCTTCCTTCGCAGATCCGATGAACAACGTTTTCTCCTTTTCTATCGAAGATAGGTCTATCCCCTTTCCCTTCACATACTCATTCCCTTCAAATCCTGAAGGCGGCTTTCTTGTTGTTAACTCCACTGAATGGATTCCGCCAACAGCCCCGGATTTCAATCCATCTATCCCTGCCACAGCGCCTGAAGGGATGTACACTTTACACCTCTTTTCCTTCGATATACTTTCGAGTTCTTCAAAAAGACCTTCCTCGCAGAGCAGCGCACCAACGCTTAATATCATCACATCTTTACCCTTTTTTAAGGCAGGTATCACAAACTCACGAACCGCAGCCTGCGATGCGCACTCTATTATCAGATCAACCTCAGCAAAAATTTTATCCAGCTTCGTGCTATCAGATTTTGTTCTATCTGGCTTATTCCTCAGGTTTTTACACAGCCTTTCTATATTCTCTGGATGCTTGTCTATCAAAAGTTTCAGTTCCATTCCGGAGCTCAACTCACTGTCTATTGCCTTACATAGCTCACTTCCGATTGCTCCGCAACCGACCACACCCACTCTTATTTTGGCCATAACTTTTTGCTTTGCAAAGGATTTATTAAAAATATTTTCTATTCTAAGAAAAGTTTTATAAAACATTCATGTGCATTACAAAAAAGAAAGTTATTTGCAGATGCTGCTGAAAGAGATAGAAAGTTTTCTGGAGGAAGATGTAGGGTATGAAGATTACGAGGAGATAGTGCCATACACGACTTGTAAAGCGGAGATAACAGTGAAAGAAGAAGGAATCCTTGCGGGTTTAGACGAAGCGAAGCAGATATTTGACTATTTATCAGTTCAATATTCCACTGAATTTGAGGATGGAGCCCGAATAGACAGCGGGGATACTATTTTGATTATAAGGGGAGCAGGTGCGAAGATATTGAAGGCAGAAAGACTTGTGCTAAATTTCTTAGGTCGGATGAGTGGGATAGCTACTGTAGCGAATAAGTTTGTAAACGAAGCGAGAAAGGTGAATGAGCATATAAGAGTAGCTGGGACGAGGAAAACAACACCTGGCTTCAGGAAATACGAGAAAAAAGCGATAGCTATTGGCGGTGGCGACCCGCATAGATTCGGACTATATGAAGCAGTGATAATAAAAGACAATTCTATAAAGTTGATGGGGCTGGAGAGCGCGATAAAAAAGGCAAAAGAGAAGGCAAGCTTTACCAAAAAAATCGAAGTTGAGGTTGAAAGTAAAGAGGATGCTCTCATAGCTGCGGTATCTGGAGTAGATATAATCATGCTTGATAACATGACAGCAGCGGAAGTAAAAGAGTGTGTGAAGTTGCTGAACGAGCGAGGGCTTCGCGATAGCTTGATTTTAGAGGCCTCTGGAGGGATAAATATGGAAAATATAAAGGAATTTGCTTCTACTGGCGTTGATGTTGTTTCAATCGGGATGATTACTCATTCCGCCAAATGGTTGGGCTTTTCTATGAATGTGGTGGAGTGAAGTAAAATGACTGGTTGGAAATGCCATTAAACGAAGCAGATACAAGGGTAAAACTCATTGAGATTATAAATAGTAAGCCAAGACTGCGTGAGCGTGGGAGGGCAGATTATCTCCTGCGTGTTAGGGTTAATAGCAGTTCTAACTCGTTGCGACTGCTCTAATTGAAGCGAAGCGAGATGATGAACCACCGGATGGCGATTATTTAAAAGATAACCTCAAGACCATTAAAAACCCGGTAAACCTACTTTTAATTTCTTCTATTTCCAATGTCTTATGATTTGTAGTTACAATCTGGCGTTTAACATGAAAAATCTCTTTTAAAATTCTTACCTTCTTTCTAACCCAAATTTTGTTGAATCTATCACTAAAAGGTTGAATCTGTCATCGCTATACCGACAGAGCAAGCAGAGGCAATCTGCTCAACAAAGAGTAAAAAAACTAAATCGAAATTCTAGCACAGGATTTTGGGCAATTGCAATATGTTCATATTCCTATTGTCTTGTGATATATTCTATCCACGATTGGATATGAGCATAAAGGGGTATATTTACATATTAGCGATAGCCAGTGTAAAATATAACCCACAAATTAATCGCGTGAGTAAGGATTCAAAATGCCAGACGAAGAACTGAAGTCATGGATATGGACACATAAAGCCGAACTATTTGCAAACGACGCGGTTGGCACCGGCTGTTTCAGTTATCTGCCCGGCGAAGTGGTGTGGGCAGTTACGAAGAGGTGTAACCTGCGATGCAAACACTGCTCGATTAGCGAAGAGGATCCGGAGGAACTCTCAACAGATGAAGGATTCGGAATCATCGAGGAAGCTGCAAAACTTGGACACGTAAAGTTTGCATTTACGGGTGGTGAGCCCTTGCTGCGTGATGACATCTATGACCTCATCGAATATGCATCGTCTTTCGATATGCAGGTGGTGATGGCTACGAATGGAACATTGATAACGAAGGAAGTTGCAGAGAAGTTAAAGAAAGCAGGTTTGGAACGAGCTGCGATGAGCATTGATGGGATAGGAAACGCACATGATGTGCTTCGAGGAGTTAATGGTGCTTTTGAAAGCGTGTTGCGAGGTATAAAGGCATGCGAGCACGTGGGACTTGCAACGCAACTCTTTACTATGGTAACGAGGTATAATTACAATGAAATCCAGGAGATAATTAAGTTTGCAGATGATTTAAGCCTGTGGCGAATCTACCTTATATACTTGATTGCTGTGGGTCGAGGTAAGGATATTTCTGAAGCTTGTTTATCCACGGATGAGAACATGAAGTTCTTTGACTATGTGGCGAAAAAACAAAAGGAAGTGAAAGTTTGGCTTAAACCGATTTGCAACCCGCAGTACTGGGCGTATCTTAGGGATAAGGGACTCGTGGACCACAACGATGGGATTGAGTTTACAGGATGCACAGCAGGTATAACTCGCTTTCACATATTTCCTAATGGTGACGTAACGCCATGTGCATATCTGCCAGCAAAAGCGGGGAACATAAGGGAGGACGGTTTTTTGGATATTATCAGGAATTCTGAGATGTTCAAGGCTTTGAGGGCGAGAGAAGTGAAAGGACATTGTGCAACGTGCAGGTATAAGAGAATATGCGGTGGGTGCAGGTCGAGAGCGTATGCTACTTCGGGTGATTATTTAGCTGAGGATCCGGTGTGTTGTTTGGGAGATAAGGAGAGGTAAGACGAGGAAAATGATTAAACTAGT